>DASSBX010000001.1:0-3515 GCA_035698305.1 Miltoncostaeaceae bacterium
AGGCGCTCCAGGAGCGCAACCCCGACGTGGACGTCGCCGAGACCGGCGACGTCATGATGGGCGCCGCGTTCGGCGCAGGGGAGCAGGGCTACAACATCGGCCGCAACGCCTCGTTGCTGTCCGGAATCGACCACCACGTGCCCGCGTGCACGCTCAACCGCTTCTGTGCCTCGTCGCTGCAGACGATCCGCATGGCGTTCCACGCGATCGTGGCCGGCGAGGGCGATCAGTACATCGCCGCCGGCGTCGAGGCCGTGAGCCGCTTCCCGCAGTTCTCGACCGTGGATCCGCACCCGGATCTGAGCGGCGAGCCCTACAACGTCTACATCCCGATGGGGCTGACCGCGGAGAACGTCGCCAAGCGCTGCCAGGTCTCGCGCGCCGCGCAGGACGAGTGGGCCAAGCTCTCCCAGGACCGCGCGGTGGCGGCGCGCGACGGCGGCCACTTCGACGCCGAGATCGTCCCGGTCGGCGACGTCACCCGCGACGACGGCCCGCGGCCCGGCACGACGCTGGAGAAGCTGGCCGAGCTCAAGCCGGTGTTCGATCCGGAGAACGGCACGGTGACCGCCGGCAACTCCTGCCCGCTCAATGACGGGGCGGCCGCGGTGCTGGTGATGTCGGACGAGAAGGCGCGGGCGCTGGGCGTCAAGCCGCGGGCCCGCATCGTGGCCTCCTCGGTGGTGGCGATCCGGCCGGAGATCATGGGCCTCGGCCCGATCCCCGCCGTGCAGGCCGTGCTCGCGCAGGCCGGGATGGCGATCGGCGACATCGATGTCGTGGAGCTCAACGAGGCGTTCGCGGCGCAGGTTGTCCCGTGCCGGGACGAGCTGGGCATCGATCCGGACAAGCTCAACCCATTCGGGGGCGCCATCGCGCTCGGGCACCCGTTCGGCATGACCGGGGCGCGCATAATGACGACGCTGTTGAACGGGCTGGACGCACTCGACGGCACATACGGCCTGGAGACCATGTGCGTCGCCGGCGGGATGGGCCAGGCCATGATCGTGGAGCGACTCAACTGACCCGGATCCTGTTCGTCTGCCTCGGCAACATCTGCCGCTCGCCCACGGCGGAGGGGGTGATGCGCGGCCTCGTGCGCGAGCAGGGGCGCGACGACGAGATCGAGGTGGAGAGCGCAGGCACGGGCGACTGGCACATCGGCGACCCGCCGGACGCCCGGGCCACGGAGGCGGCGGCGCGGCGGGGGGTGACGCTCGCGGGCGCGTCCCGGCAGATCCGCCCGGCGGACTTCGCGGACTTCGACCTGATCGTCGCCATGGACCGCCGGAACCTGCGCGACCTGTGCGCGCTGGCCCCGGACGACGCGGCGGTGGCCAAGGTGCGGCTGCTGCGCTCCTACGACCCGGCCTCCGCGGGCGCCGAGCTCGACGTGCCCGACCCCTTCTACGGGGAGTCGCGGGGCTTCGAGACGGTGCTGGACAACGTCGAGGCCGCCTGCCGCGGCCTGCTCGCGCAGTTGTGAGCCAGGTGTCGCGGGTCGCAAATTCGACGCCACTGGGCGGCGCCGGCCCGCGCCTGCCGGCACCCGGCAACCGCACACGTACCACCAGTATGCGAGCGGATTGCCGGGCACCGGCAGGCACGACCCAGCATCCACCCCGGTGACGCCGAATTTCCGACCCCCGACACTGAGCGAGCGCGTGCGGGCGGCCACCGGCCGCGGCGTGCGCCGGGCCGGGCGCGTGGGCGGCGGGGACATCAACGAGGGCTGGATGCTCGAGCTCGACGACGGCACGCCGGCGTTCGCCAAGACGCGATCCGATGCCGCGGCCGGCGAGTACGCCGCCGAGGCCGCTGGGCTCGGCTGGCTGGCCGAGCCGGGCGCGCTGCGCATCCCGGAGGTCCTGGGTGTCAGCGACCAGGTGCTCGTCCTCGAATGGGTGGACGAGGGCAACCGCGGCGACGCCGCCGCGCTCGGCGCGGGGCTGGCCGGGCTGCACGCCGCCGGCGCGCCGGAGTTCGGCGCCACGCCGACGGGCGGCCCCACCCGGATCGGGCCGCTGCTGCTGCCCAACGACCCCACGTCCGACTGGGCCACGTTCTACGCCGAGCGTCGGCTGCGCCCGGTGCTCGCTCGCGCCCGCCTCTCGCCCGCCGGCGTGCAGGCGGTCGAGCGGGTGTGCGACCGCCTGGGAGAGCTCGCCGGCCCGCCCGAGCCGCCGGCCCGGCTGCACGGCGACCTGTGGGGCGGCAACGTCCTGTGGGATCGCGCGGGCGCGCCCTGGCTCATCGACCCCGCGGCTTACGGCGGCCACCGCGAGGTCGACCTGGCGATGCTCCAGCTCTTCGGCTCGCCCGGCCCCGCCTTCTTCGCTGCGTACGAGGAGCGCGACCCGCTGGCCGACGGGCACCAGGAGCGCACGGAGCTGTGGCAGCTCTTCCCGCTGCTCGTCCACGCCGCGCTGTTCGGCGGCGGCTACCGCGAGTCCGCCACCCGCGTGGCCGAGCGGTACGGCTAGGGGATGTCGAACACGACGTAGCTGAAGGCGAGGCCGCCGGCCGGCGCGGTGTAGGCCGCGTTCGTGACGTTGCACAGGGCGATCACGAACCGGGTGACGGCCCCCGGGTCAGCCGGGTTGGGCGCCGAGGTGCGCCAGCTGAACGCCGTCGTCTGCTCGTCGAAGCCGCCGCGGGGCGCCACGAACACGGCGTCCTGGGAGATGTCGGCACCGGCCAGCTCCGGCGCCAGGCCGCGCGGCTCGCCGTGCCAGCACGCGTGCGGCTGGATCGTCCCGATGTCCTCCGGCAGCACCCGGAAGCGGCCCGCGTAGCGGGCGACGTCCTGCGTGCTGAGCGTGCCGTCGAGGATGTCGGCGCCGGTCAGCGACCCGTCGGCCACCGCCGCCCCGGTCACCGCGCCCGCCGCCATCTTGCCCGGCGTGACGGCCGCGTCGCCGAGCTGCGCGCTCGTCACGGCGCCGTCCGCCAGCTTGGCCGTGGTGATCGACTTCGCCGGCGTCGCGCGCAGCGAGCGGACCGCGGACCGGCGCAGGTCGCGCGTGGACAGCGTGTGGTCCTTGACCTGCCGGCTGCGGACGCTGCCCTTGCGGATGTCCTGGCCGTTGATCAGCCGGCGTGCCTGAGCCGGGCCGCCGAGGGCGACGAACAGGGCCAGCAGGGCGATGAGCAGAGCGGGCGAGGGGCGGCGCACCGTCACAGTCGTTACCCCCATCGGACGTCTAGGATGCCTGGTCAGGCCACGGACCCTGGCGCCCCAGACCGCCTGCGCGCCCCGTAGGCTCGCCGTCGATGGGGAAGGTTCTGGTCGTGCTCGCCCTCGCGGCTCTACTGGCGCCGGCGAGCGCCCAGGCGGGGGCGTTCTCCGCGCCCGTGGCCCCGCGCGTGGACGGCACGCAGCTTCCGCCGGGGTTCACGGAGAGCACCGCGTTCAGCATCCCCGGCTACGCCACCGCGGTGCGCTTCGCCCCGGACGGGCGCGTCTTCGTGGCCGACAAGGACGGCATCGTCTACGTCTTCGACGGTCCGGGCGA
>DASSBX010000002.1:0-5707 GCA_035698305.1 Miltoncostaeaceae bacterium
CCCGGCGGCGCCCCGGCGGCCGCGGCCGCCGCGGCCACGCCCGCCGCGGCCGACCGTGCTCGTGCCGGGCTGGGCGGTGGGATGGTGATGTGACGGTCCGTGCAGGTTGCGACACCGGGGCGGGCCCACGTCGGCGACCACACGCCGCGGCTGCCCGCGGCGCTCGACCGGCGGCTGCGGGAGCTCTGCGCCGGGACGACCGACCACGTGGTGCTGACCGTCACCGCCGGCACGGCGGAGTCCGCCCCGCCGGACACCGGCGGGCTGCCCGCGCTGCGGCTCGCCGTCGCGGCCGGAGGAGGGGCCCTGCCCGGCTCCGACGCGGTGGTGGCGGACCCCGAGGGGGCGTCGCCGGCCGCGACGGGCTGCCGCGAGGGGGGCGGGTGCCGGCGGCCGCCGCGCAGGCGTGACGCATCCGCCCGCGGCGGCGGATACGTTCCGTGGGTGGGCTCCCGGCGATCGCACACGCCATGACGGCCGCCGGGTCGCGGCCCGCGTTCGCCGATGTCGCCGAGGCGAACCTCGACGCCGTCCACCGCTACCTCGTGCACCTCGTCCGGGACCGCCACCTCGCCGACGACCTCACCTCCGCCACCTTCGAGCGGGCGCTGCGCGACTGGCGGCGGTACGACCCCGCCCGCGGGCGGCCGTCGGTGTGGCTCCTCGAGATCGCCCGGCGTGTCGCCCTCGACCACTTCCGCAAGGACGGGCGGCGGCGGGCCCGCGAGGAGCGCTACGCCGCCGGGATGCCCGACCACGCGCCCCCGCCCGACGGGCCGGGCGGGCTCCCGGGCGACCTGCGGGACGCGCTCGGGCGGCTCACGCCGAACGAACGGGAGGTCGTCGCGCTCAGGGTGGTCCTGGGCCTCGACGCCGCGGAGGCCGGGCGGGTCGCCGGGATGAGCCCGTCCGCGGTCGGGACGGCCCTGCACCGCGCCCTCGGGAAGCTCCGCGCCGAGGTGGTGAGGCCATGAGCGGCGACCCCGGCGTGACCCCCGAGCGCCTCGCCCAGCTCGCCGACGGCGCGGCGCCCGAGACGGAGGCCGAGCGCGACGCCCTCGCCCTCATGGCCGACGTCCGGGGCCTCGCCGAGCCCGCGCCCGACGCGGTTCGGGAGCGGGTGCGCGCGATCGCGTCCCGTGACGCCCATGGGGCGACGGGATGGCGGCGGTGGCTCGCCCCCGGCGACCGGCGGCGGCGCGTCGCGCTGACCGCGGCGCCGGTGGCGGCGGCCATCGTGGCGCTCGCCATCGCCATCCCCGTCGCCACCCGCGACGACGGCGGCTCCGCGCCGCCCCCCGCCGCCGACGCGCCGGCCGCCGCCCGCGAGGGCGCCGCAGCCGAGGCGGCGGGGGCCGCCCCCACCCCGGCGCCCGACGCCGTCGCGCCGCGCGCCGTCGCCCCCGCGGCCCCCGACGCGGACCGGTCGACCGGCGCCACCGAAACCCTCCAGGCCGAGCCCCGGGCCGACGCCGCGCCGGGCGCGGGGTCCGCCGGGCTCGACCGCGCCGTCGCCCGGGCGCGGGCGACCCTGGAGCGGGCGGGGGCGACCGGGGTCGAGACGCGGGAGCGCGCCGGCGGGACGGCGGCGACGGTCGTCGCCGACGTCCCCGCCGCCCGGGTGGACGCGGCGGCCGAGGCCCTCGAGGCACAGGGCGCCCGCGTCACGGCGGGGCCGCAGGGCGAGGAGGGGACGGCACCCGTCCGCGCCACCGTCACGGCCGGAGGCTGACCGCCATCACCACGTGCTCGCCGAGGCCGGGGATGTCGAAGCCCCCGCCCTCCGGCACGAGGCCCGCGCCGAGGTAGAACCCCTCCGCGCTCACGCGCGCGTTGCACCACACACGGCGCCCGCCGCGGGCGCGGGCATGGTCGAGGCACGCCGCCAGCAGGGCGCCGCCGATGCCGCGGCCCCGCACCTCCGGGGCGGTGGCCATGCCGCGCAGGCGCCAGTCGCCCGGGCGGGGATCCGCGGGGTGGCCCTCGGGGGCGACCGTCGCGACGCCCACGATCGTCCCCGTCACGGCCGGGTCGCGCACCGCGGCATGGAGGGCGTCCGGATGCGCGTCGCCCGGGTAGGCCAGCTCCTGCGGAGTCTGGCCGGGGCGCAACACGCGCTCGCGCAGGGCGTGGGTGTCCCGCGGCGGGACGGCCTCCACGCGGACCGCCGTCATGGCCGCCGCCCCGTCAGGGGGAACGCACCGTCGCGAGTCGCATGTCCACCGTCTCCAGGTGCGCGCGCAGCCCGGAGCGGCCCGCCTCCAGCCACGCCCAGCGGGGGCGCAGGTCGCCGTCGAGGGCCTCGCCGACGCTGCCCGGGTTGACCAGCAGGCACCCGTCGACCCGCCGCACCGACGGGCGGTGGGTGTGGCCCGAGACGATGCAGTCCGGATCGCCGAGCGACCTGATGAGGCGGCGCACGTCCGCCTTCGGGGTGCCGTCCTCCACCGCCTGGCGCGGGTCGTCGGGGGAGCCGTGGACGATCGCGACGCTCCAGTCCTTCACCGTCAGGCGCCACACCATCGGCAGCCCCGCCAGGTACGCGAGGCTCGCCGCGCTCAACTGGTTGGTGCTCCACGCCCGCGACCCCACCCGCTGCGCCTTCTCGTGGTCCTTCGGCCGCGGCGGGCGGTGCGCCACCTTCCGGTCGGTGTTGCCCACGACGCACGGCCAGCCGAGGCGGCGGACCTCCGCGACGCACGCCTCCGGCTCGGGGCCGCGCATCACCAGGTCGCCGGTGCACGCGCCGCGGGTCAGGCCGGCCTCGGCGATCGCGCCGAGCACCGCCCGCAGGGCCGGCAGGTTCGCGTGGACGTCGCCCATCAGGGCGAGCCGCTCAGGCATCGCCCTCGATGCCGAGGGCGGCGTGCAGGCGCGGCCGGAACCGCTCCGCCTTCAACCTCCGCCACGTGTCGAGGAACCGGCCGTACAGCTCGTCGCGCTCCCGCCGCCGCCGGGCGATCAGGGCGTGGACGCCCACCCGCTCGTCGCCGCGGCGGCCCGTCTCCAGCGCCCGCTCGAACGCCCGGAACGCCGCCTCCGGCGCCGGCGTCGGCGCCGCCGACCGGCGCCGCGGCTGTGATGCCGCCGTGTGCGCCACCAGCCGGCGGGCGGCGCCGCCCTCGCGGTCCGACAGCCATCCCAGATGGCCCTCCAGCATCGGGATCTGCACGTCGCAGTCGTGGATGTCGCCGAGCAGGTCCTGGAGGCCCTTCACCTCCTCCACGAACGGCTCCAGGTCGGCGTCGAACGCGATGCCGAAGATCTCGAGCAGGTAGCGCAGCCGCTTGCAGGCGATCCGCATGTCGTGCAGCTCGGTGACGTTCGCCGGGTCGGCCACCAGGCCGTCGTACGAGTAGACCTCGTCGATGCGCACCCGCAGGATGCGGCGGGCGTTGGGACGCAGGCGCCGGTCGGGATTGAGGCCCGTCACCGGGCGCGGCTTCGCCATCGTCAGCCCTCCGGCGCCACGGGCTTCAGCTTCGCCGCCCGGACGCCGGTGTGCCGCTCGACGTAACGCGCCAGGCGCCGCTCGAAGCCCGACCCGTCGATCCGGTCGAACAGCGCGGCGATCACCGGGTCCTCGGCGGCGCGCTCCTCCCGGTACCTGGCGATCAGCCCCTCGATGCCGGGGCGCTCGTCGCGGCGCATCGTCCCCAGCAGCCCCGTGAGGCGCTCGATCGCGACATCCAGGTCGCGGGCGTCGCCCAGGACGTCGGTGATCTCCTTCACCTGACGCAGGTATCCTCTGAACGACTTCGGGGGGAACGCGCCCTCGAACGCGTCCATCGCCGCCCGCAGCCGCCGCGACGACACCCGCATCGCGTGGAGCTCCTCGATGTCCTCACCGAGGAGGGTGCCCTCGCGGTAGCTCATCATCTCCGTCCAGCGCGTCAGGATCACCCGTCCCGCCGCGTCGCGGAACCGGGCGTCCCCCCGCAGCCCGGGAACGTCCCACGCCCTCGCCATGCGTCAGCCGAGTCCCGCGCGCCGCACCATCACCGACTCGCGGACGGCGGCCCGCAGGGCCGACCCGCGGACGATGACCGCCCAGTCGATGTCCAGCTCCATCCCCAGATCCACCAGGGCGCGCAGCACCTGACCCTCGTCGATCCCGGGGCCCGACATCTCCACCGCGTCCCGCAACCAGCGGGCCTGGGCCTTCGAGATCTCGACGCGGACCTTCGTGCGCGCCTTCTTGCGGCGGGTGGCGATCGCGTCGTCGCCGAGCCGCACGTAGATGCCCGCCGGCGGGTCGCCCCCCGTGCCGAGCATCCCCTGGTACGACACCCGCCTCATGCGCCGGCCTCCGGGTCGGGCGACGCGGCGGCGAGGTCCATGCGGCGGTCCTCGGCCAGGTCGCGGATGGTGTCCTCGCCGATCTGCGCCTCGTCGCGCTCCGCCGCCACGAACAGTGCGTTCGCCAGCAGCAGGTTCACCAGCCGGGGGACGCCCCCCGTCTCCCGGTGCACGGCGCGGGCGGCACGTTTCGACACGATGCGCCGCTGCGCCCCCGCCACCCGGGTGCGGTGCAGGCAATAGGCGTCCACCTCGTCGGCGCCCATCGGCCCCAGGTGGTAGCGCACCACCACGCGCTGGGCCACCTGCGGCAGCCGCTCCACGTGGCGCGACAGCTCCGGCTGGCCGAGCAGGACCACCGGCACGCCCGGCCCGTCGGCGCCCGGGTTGGTGAGCATGCGCACCTCGTCCAGCGCGCGGGGATCGAGGCGCTGCGCCTCGTCGATGCACACGACGGCGCGCCGACCCTCGGCGGCCAGCTCCGCCAGGCGCAGCCGGAGCAGGCGCGCGATGCGCGCCGACGACCCCCCCGCCGGCGGGCCGCCGGCGGCGACGAGCAGCGACGACAGCAGCGCCGCGGCCGTCCGCGGGGGGTTCGCGACCTCGGCGACCCCGAAGCCCTCCCCGTCGAGCGTCCCCCGCAGCGTCTGGGAGAGGAGGGTCTTGCCCGACCCGATCTCCCCCGTGATCACCACGACGCCCCCCAGCTGGGTGATGCCGAACAGGATGCGGGCGAGGCCCTCGCGGTGGTCGGCCCGCTCGTACGCGAACCGTGGGTCCGGCTCCAGCAGGAACGGCGCCTCCGCAAGGCCCCAATGGGTCAGGTAGCCGTCGCCGGTCGTCATGCCGTCGCCTCCAGGACCAGCCCCTCGCGGATGCCCGCGTGGCTCACGTGCAGCACGTCGATGCGGAAGCTGCGCCGCACCGCCTCGAACGCGGCGGCCCCCGCCATGCACAGCCGCAGACGCCGCGGCTCGATCCCCGTCGCCTCGGCCAGGTCGGCCGCCGGCGCCGCCGCCAGACGCTCCACGGCCCGCAGCAGCCCCTCGCGATCGAGCCGCTCCGACCCGGCGAGGACCGCGAGGGCCTCGGCCGATCCGCCCGCCGCCAGCGCCTCGGTGCCGCCCACCGGCACGTCCACGGCGTCGAGCAGCTCCCGGACCGCGCCGACGATCGGCTCGAGCAGGTCGAGGGGGGGAGGGTCCGGCGGCCTGAAGCGCTCACTCAGGGTCCGGACCCCGACCGGGATGGACGTCGCCCAGCGCAGGGCGCCGCCCTCGCCGCCCATCAGCTCCAGGCTCCCGCCGCCCAGGTCGACCGCCAGCAGCGGGTCGGGCGCGCCCGACGCCACCATGCCCCGGAACGCGAGGGCCGCCTCCTCGGTGCCGCTCAGGACCCGGGCGGGGAC
>DASSBX010000003.1:0-4851 GCA_035698305.1 Miltoncostaeaceae bacterium
TGGTGGTCGCCGCGCTCATCGTCGCCGCCCCGCAGCTCCAGGCGGCGGGCCCCGCCAAGCCCGCCGCCCCGCCCGACGCCGCGGCGGCCGCCGTCGCCCACGCGAAGGTGAAGAAGAAGGCCTCGTCGGCCAAGCTGACCCCCGCCCTCACGAAGAAGCTGAAGGTGCTGCCGAAGCAGGCCAAGCGCCTGGAGGCCACCGTCAAGTCGCTCGCCAACCAGATCAGCGCCCTCACCGGGCGGGTCGAGTCGCTCGAGTCGCGCTTCGCGACGGCGGTCGCCGCCGGCGGCGTCGGCCCCCAGGGTCCCCAGGGAGCGGCCGGCGCGCCGGGCGCCGTGGGTCCGTCCGGCCCGCAGGGCCCCAGCGGCCCCCGCGGCTCGCAGGGCGACACCGGCCCCGCCGGTCCCGCAGGCCCCCGCGGCCTCAACTGGAGGAACGTGTGGAGCTCGGGCGCCAACTACGCCAAGGACGACGCCGTCTACTACAACGGCTCGTCGTACGTCGCGCTGACGACCATCGGCACCAGCGGCGCTGAGCCCGGCGTGAGTCCCGACTGGGGCCTCGTGGCGCAGAAGGGCGCCAGCGGCGCGGGCGCCGGCACGATCACCGGCTTCAAGCTGGAGATCTCCGACCAGAGCGTCAGCACGACCGCCGACCAGAACGTCTCCGTCGGCCACACCTGCTCCAACGGCGGCATCGCCACCGGCGGCACGGCGACCGTCGTGAACGGCGCCGACGGCGAGGTGGTGGGCGGCCAGGTGGGCCAGGACGGCACCGGCGTCCCCCGCTCATGGAACGTCATCGTCCACCCGACCGCCACCAAGAACACGCCTGTGAAGCTCTTCGTGGTCTGCGCGCAGGTGGCGTAGGTCCTGGTCGTATGGCCGGGGGTCCCGCCGGGCCCCTGGCTATACTCCCGCGCGTGTTCGGCGCCATCCTGACCGCAATGGCCACGCCGTTCGACGCGGACCTCCGCGTCGACGAGGCCGCCACCGCGCGCCTGGCGCACCACCTGGTGGACCACGGCTCCGACGGGCTGGTGATGGCGGGCACGACCGGCGAGGCGTCGACGCTGACCGACGACGAGAAGGTCGCGCTCTACCGCATCGCCAAGCGCGAGGTGGGCGACCGCGCCACGGTCGTCGCCGGCACCGGCAGCAACGACACCGCCCACTCCGTGCACCTCACGCGACTCGCCGCCGAGGCGGGCGCCGACGCCTGCCTGGTGGTCACGCCGTACTACAACCGCCCGCCGCGCGCCGGCATCGTCGGCCACGTGGGGGCGATCGCGGCCGTGGGCGTCCCGGTGATCCTCTACAACATCCCGAGCCGGTCGGTCGTCAACATGCCGCCCGACCTGATCGCCGAGCTCGCCGAGATCCCCAACGTGGTGGCCGTGAAGCAGGCCAACCCGGACCTGGCCGAGTGCCGCCAGGTGGCGGCGACGACGGATCTCGCGGTCTACGCGGGCAACGACGACATGCTGCTGCCGGTGCTGGAGATGGGCGGCCCGGGCGTCATCTCCGTCGCGTCGCACCTGGTGGGCGAGGAGATGCAGGCGATCGTCGCCGCGGCGGCGCGGGGCGACATGGACGACGCGAGGGCCCGCGACGCGGGCCTGCAGGACCTGATCGCGGCGCTCTTCGTCACGTCCAACCCGATCCTGCTCAAGGCGGCCCTCGAGATGACCGGCCTCATCCCCTCCGGCAGGCTGCGCCTGCCGCTGGTCGAGGCGACCCCGGTCGAGCGCGACATCCTGCGCACGGTCCTGGAGCGGCAGGGGATCCTGTCGCGCGCCGCATCCTGACGACCCGAGGGCGCCCGTGAGCGACGTGGTCCGCGTGATCCCCCTCGGGGGCGCGGGAGAGATCGGCAAGAACATGTACGTCGTCGAGCACGGCGACCGCATGGTGCTGATCGACTGCGGGATCACGTTCCCCAAGAACGACCAGATGGGCGTGGACATCGTCCTGCCCGACTTCACCTACGTCCTGGAGCGGCGCGACGCCCTCGAGGCGCTCATCCTCACCCACGGCCACGAGGACCACATCGGCGCCGTGCCGTTCCTCATCCGCGCGGTGGGGCAGGTGCCGATCTACGGCCGGCGGTTCACGCTGGCGCTGCTGCGGGCGAAGCTGGACGAGCACCGCCTCCTCGAGGACGCCGAGCTGGTGGAGGTGGGGTACAACGAGCCGCGCGAGATCGGGCCGTTCCGCACCGAGTTCATCCCCCTCACGCACAGCACCCCCGACTGCGCCGCCGTCGCGTTGGAGACCCCGGCGGGCACGATCGTGCACACCGGCGACTTCGGCATCGAGTACGCGCCCGTCGGCGGGCGGCGCAGCGACCTGCCCGCCCTCGCCCGCCTGGGCGACCGGGGCGTGCGGCTGCTGCTGGCCGACTCGACCAACGCCGAGGAGGGCCCCACCGGCTCGCCCCTGCCGGTCCGCGACGTGAAGAGCGAGCTGGTGCGGATCTTCGCGACGGCCCCCGGCCGTGTGCTGGTGACCACGTTCTCGTCGCACATCCACCGGGTGCAGCAGGTGCTGGACGCCGCGTACGTCGACGGCCGCGTCGTCGCCCTGGTGGGCCGCTCGCTCACGCGCAACGTCGCGACCGCCAGCAACCTGATGGACCCCGACACGGGCCGCCCGTACCTGAGCCCGCCGCCGGGCACCCTCGTGCGCCTGCGCGAGCTGGAGGAGCACCCCCGCGACGAGCAGGTGCTCATCTGCACCGGCAGCCAGGGCGAGCCGATGGCCGCCCTCAGCCGCATCGCCCGCGGCGAGCACAACCAGGTCACGATCGAGCCGGGCGACACCGTCCTCTACTCGTCGAGCACCGTCCCCGGCAACGAGCTGGCGGTCAACGAGATCGTGAACCGGCTGGTGCGGGCCGACGCCGAGTTCATCACCGAGCGGCAGAACCCGCGGGTCCACGTCTCCGGCCACGGCAGCGCCAGCGACCTGCTGCTCATGCTGGAGCTGCTGCGCCCCGCCGTGTTCGCCCCCATCCACGGGGAGGCACGCCACCAGCGGGCCCACGCCGACCTGGCGGAGGCCGTCGGCATCGGCGAGGACCGCCTCCACATCCTCGACAACGGCGACGTCCTCGAGATCACCCCGGACACGGCGCTGGTGGCCGACCGCGTCCACGCGGGCCTGACCTACGTGGACCAGGCGGGCGGCGTCGACGTCACCGAGAGCGTCCTCCGCGACCGGCGCCACCTGTCCGACGACGGCCTGGTGCTGGTGATCGCCCGGATCGACGCGTCCGACGGCTCCGTGGTGGGCGACGTCGAGGTGGTCACGCGCGGCTTCGGGTCCGCCCGGGACGAGGAGCTCATCGAGGAGACCCGCCTGGCGGTGGAGCGCACGGTCGCCGAGCACGGCGACCGCAAGATCACCGAGGTGGGCGTCCTCCAGCACGAGCTGCACGACGCCGTCGCCGCCCTGGTGCGCAAGCGCACCCAGCAGCGCCCCATGGTGCTGCCGGTGATCGTCGAGGTCTAGCCCGCCCGGCGGCCCGCGCCCCCGCCGCCGGGACGGGAGGGGCCCTAGAGGGCCTGGGCGATGCGCGCCCAGCGGCTGCTCACGTCGGCCCAGTCGATGTTCGCGATGAACGCGTCGATGTACTTGGGCCGCGCCGTGGAGAAGTCGCGGATGTAGGAGTGCTCGTAGACGTCGAGCCCCAGGATCGGGGTGGCGTTCCACACCGGGAACGTGTCCTGGGAGTCGCCGATGTAGACGTCGAGGCGGTCCCAGTCCCAGTCGTAGGCGAGCCAGGCCCAGCCGCGCGCGGCCATCCCCCCGGCGCGCAGCTCGGTCAGGAAGGCGTCGAGGCCGCCGAAGTGCTGCTCCAGCCGGGCGCCGAGCGCATCGTCGGGCGAGCCGCCGCCGTTGCCGAGGTTGCCGAAGTAGAGCTCGTGGTTCTTGATGCCGCCGATGGCGAAGGTGATCGCCGAGCGGTACGAGCGGTAGTCCGAGAAGATCTGGTTGGCGGAGCCGCCGTCGGCGCCGTCGAGCCGCTCCTGGATCTCGTTGTACTTCTTGACGTAGCCCTCGTACAGCCCCCAGTGGGCTTCGACCGACTCCGCCGAGATCCCATCGAGCTTCAGGATCTTGTCCGGCTTCTCCATGGGCGAGACCTGGTGTGCCACGGGACTCCTCCTGCTGGCGTCTTCGCTTCGGAATGTCCCTTTGACTGTACCCAGCCGGCAGGAACCCGGACCCGCGCGGCCAACTCGGGATGGGCGGGCATCCGCCCGCGCCGTCCGCGCATGGGGAGGTGGGAGATCGGCACGCAGGTCGCAGGGGCACGCCGGCGCAAGCCCTCCGGCCGCGCGAGGCGCCGCCGCTCGGCGCTCGACGGCCAGACGCGGGAGCTGACGGGCCTCGGGCTCGTGGCCCTCGGCGTCTTCCTGGGCGTCTCGATCTTCATCGGCTTCGGCGCCGGCCCCGTGGGGGGCTGGCTCGAGGACGGCCTGCGGCTCCTGATCGGCAGCGCCGTCGCCCTGGCGCCGGCCGTGCTGATCGCCCTGGGGATCGCCCTGATCGTCGACCACCCGCTGCTCGCCGCGCGCCCCATGCGCACCGGCCTGCTGGTCGGCGGCGTGGCCCTGCTCATCGCCCTGGCGGCCGGGATCCTCGGGAACGGCGCGGAGCGCGACACCTGGTTCGACGCGGGGCTCTCCGAGCGCGGGGGGTACATCGGCGAGCTGGGCTACTACGGCACCAGCAGCACCGTCGGGGGGATCGGGACCGCCCTCATCGTGA
The DNA here is from genome assembly GCA_035698305.1 of Miltoncostaeaceae bacterium. Classification (GTDB taxonomy): domain Bacteria; phylum Actinomycetota; class Thermoleophilia; order Miltoncostaeales; family Miltoncostaeaceae; genus Miltoncostaea. Next base: position 4,776 of record DASSBX010000003.1, read on the forward strand.
TCGTGGGCCTGCTCGCAGCGCTCGTCCTGATCTCCGGCGCGTCGCTCGGCCACATCGTCCGCCGCGGCGGCGAGGG
>DASSBX010000004.1:0-2998 GCA_035698305.1 Miltoncostaeaceae bacterium
CGATCGCGTCCATCGTCCGCCAGATCGCGCCGTGCTCGCGCACCATCAGCACGATGGTCGGCACCTCGCCGGCGTCGTACAGCGGCGGGAACAGGAACTCCTCCTCCAGGTAGATGTGGCGCCGCAGCGCCCCCAGCGCCCGGCCGAGGGCCGGCGTCCGTCGCGGATCGGCGAGGAAGGCCCCGACGCCGCGGTCGATCTCCCGATGCTCGTGCTCCAGCGCGTCTGCCAGCGTGCCTGGGCTCATGGCGGTGCGTTCTCCGTTCCCTTCGGCGGGCCCCGCGGCGCGGGCCTGCGGCGTGTCGAAGCGTCGTCCCCGGAGCCACCATCATGGGCGCCGGGCCGCACTGGTGCACGGACGGCGGCGCCGGGATCGGGTGGTCGGGGGTGGGAGCGGGACACGGGGAGGAGGTAGGGTCGCCCCGTGTCACCGTCCCCCTCCCTGCCCGACGTCCGCGGCGTCTGGCGTCGGCTGGGGGGCGCCGTCGCCGTCGGCGCGGTCATCCTCGCCGGCCTGGGGGCCGCCCGTGCCGACGGGGCGGTGCTCGCCGGTCGCGTGGGAGACGGGAAGGTCCCGGCGCCCGCGGCGGGGATCGGCACGGTGCGCGCGGTCAACCCGGCGAGCGGCCTCGTCGTCGCGACGGCCGACGTGAAGCGCAACGGCGCGTGGCGGATGCGCGTCCCCAACGGGCCGTACACGGTCCTCGCCACGATCGTCCCGCGGGTGGGTGCGCGGCGGGAGGCGATCGCGCCGATCGTGCGGGCGAAGGGGTCGAAGCCGGCGAAGGTCCGAGTCTCGTTGACGCGCAAGCGGGCGCCCAAGGTCCGGAGGCGCGCCGCCAACGAGCTCGGCGCGCACGCGACGTCGATGGCCCCCGTCGTCGCCTTCAAGAACCTGACGGGCCCCTCGCCGGGCAACCGCGGCAAGAGCCTCGCCGACCTCCTGCTCACCGACACCGTGGGCGCGAGGAGCGGCACGTGCGCGCCCCGGGTCAGGGAGTGGGAGCACATCGACCTGGTCGAGGCGGAGGTCGCGTTCTCGAACAGCAGGTACACCGACCCGAAGACCCGGATACCCCGGGGACGGTTCCTGAAGATCGACCTGTTCGTCGAAGGGTCGATCGTCGAGAACCCGGACGGATCGATGAGGTGGGACATCAGGCTGCGCGACGCCGCCACCGGCACCGTGGTGGGCGGCGACACGACCTCCGTCCCCGCCGGCGGCGACTGGCTGGAGGCCGAGACGCAGACCGCCGCCCGGCTGGTCGACCAGATGTGCGGGGGGACCTACGACATCGACGTGGCGCTGCGCACCGACGCCGCCTTCGCCACCCACACCGCCTCCGGCACGCTGCACGCGACCCTCACCGCCCGCGGGATGGGGAGGGCGACGGGACCCCCGACGGCCTTCGTCGCGACGATCGCGGCCGGCTACGAGGGCGTCACGTTCGACAGCAGGATCGGGTGCGCCTACGTGGACGTCGTGGCGCCGCAGGGCACCGTCGGCTTCGACCTCTCGATCACACCCGCCGGGCGCCTGCGCGTCGCCTGGGACGGCACGGCGGCGCTGCAGGCGACGGCCAGCGTGCGATGCCCCGAGAGCCCCGCGATCCCCGGGCAGCCGGGGCCGTCGCTGATCGGCCCGACGCCATTGGCGTTCGAGTTGCCCGTCGACGGCGGGCAGATGCCCGTCGGGGGGGGCTTCACCTCCGGCGGCGACGGCTGGATCCACTCGGGCGTCATCACCGTCGCCCGCCGGCCCCCGCGGTAGCGCGGGCGGCGGGCGCGCCCGTCCCGCCCTCGACGTACCGGCCGCGCCCGCGGATACCCGCGTCGGGTCCGATGAGGGAACGACGCCAGCGCACCACACGCGAGGAGACCGCCCGCGGCGCGGACGGCGGCGGCGGCGGCGTCCACCCGCTCCTCGACCTCCAGCGGGCGGCCGGGAACCGCGCGGCAGCGGGTCTCCTCGCCCGGCGCACCGAGCCGGGGGAGGGGTACTCGGGGGGCTTCGACGCCGGGCCGGCCCCCGAGCGGGACGTCCCCGACCCGACGAGCGGCCGATCCATGCGGCGGCTGAAGGTCGTCGGGCTGCCGGGGTACACGAACTGGGCGATCGTGCTGATCCCCTCCGCGCCCCCGAAGGGCGGCGCGCCGATCGACATCCTGCTCCACCTCCACGGCTTCTCGCCCGGCTACGAGGGGCTCGGGCACACGGAGGGCACGCAGCCGAACACGGACGCCGACGACATCGACCTCTACCGGATCGGCCCCCAGATGGCCGCCTCCGGCCGGCCGATGATCGGGATCCTCCCGCAGGGCAGCGCGCTGTCGGACTTCAATCCCGACGACCCGGCGAGGAACGCGAAGCAGAACGCGACCTCGAAGGGCTTCGACGCCGACGCGTACATCGCGGCGACCTTCACCCGTCTCGCGGAGATGGGCGTCTGGCGCGACGGGGCGCCCACCCCCGGCAAGGTGGTGCTCTCAGGCCACAGCGGCGCCGACATGCCCATCGCCCAGATGGTCGGCGGCGAGATGAGCCCCTCCAAGCTCCAGGCGCTCTTCCTCTTCGACACCATGTATCCCGACGCCGGGTTCGAGAAGACGATCTGGAGGGCCGTCGAGCAGCGCCTCGACCAGGACCTGTTCGCCCTGACCGCGATCGACGCGTCGACCACCGGCGGGCGGGACGCGGCCGAGGAGCGCATGGTCCGTTGGGTCGTCGAGAACGGCTTCCGCGTCTACAACGTCCACGGCGGCTTCTACGGGAAGTCGTCGCAGTACCTCGTCGAGCAGCGCGACGCCTGGCTGGCGAGGAACCGGCACGTGGTCGGGACGAAGCGGTCGCGCATCCATCAGGCGATCCTCGCCAACATCCGCATCACGCCGGGCGGCGGCGGGCACTGGAACATCATCTCGGCCGACGACCACCTGGAGACGGCGATCGGGATGCTCCCCGCAGGCGCGCAGGGGGCGAAGGCCACGACCGGGACGC
>DASSBX010000005.1:0-5555 GCA_035698305.1 Miltoncostaeaceae bacterium
CTGCGGGAGCGCCACGGCGGGGACGGCGCCGCCCTCGCCGCGCTGGCGGTGCGCGCCGAGGCGGCGGAGCGCCTGGCCGGGGCCCTGCCCGGGCGGCGGGAGGCGCTCGCCGCGCGCGAGGCGGGCCTCGCTGCCCGCACCGCGACCCTCGAAGAGCTGCGCGCCACCCTGGCGGCGGCGGAGGCGGAGCGCGACGCCGCGGCTGCGCAGGCGGCGGCGGTCGCGGCGTGGACGGCGGCCGGGCAGGCGGTGGCGGACGCCGTCGCGGCCGAGGCCCGCCTGGCGAAGGAGGCCAGGGCGGCGGCGAAGGCCGTCGCGGCCGCCGACGCGAGCCTGGCCGGCGCCGAGGCGCACGCGCGGGCGCTGCGCCGCGCCGACCTGGCGGCCACGATCCGGGCCGACCTGGCCGAGGGCGACCCCTGCCCGGTGTGCGGCAACGCGGTGGGCGCGCACGTCGTCGCCCCCGGCGACGTGGCCGAGGGCGAGGCGGCGCTCGCGGCGGCGCGCGAGGCGGCGGTGGCGGCCGCGCGCGCGCAGGCCGAGGCCGACGAGCGGCGGCGGGGCGCCGCGGACGCCGTCGCCGCCGCGCGCGGGGGCGCGGAGGCGGCGGGGTGCGGCCTGGCCGCCGTGGGGCTCGACGCTGCCGCGGCGGGCGAGCGGGCGGAGACCCTGACCGGCCGCGCCGAGGCGCTGGAGGCGGCCATCGCCGCGGCGCGGGGTGGGGTGGAGGCCGAGGTGCGCGCCGTGGCGGCGGAGGAGTCGGAGCTGCGGGCCGAGGCGACGGCCATCGCCCGCGACGCGGGGGAGCTGGAGGGGGCGCGCCAGGCGCTGGGCGCGTGGGCGCATGCCGACGACGCCGGGGAGGCGCTGCGGGCGGCCATCGCGGAGGTGGGGGCGGCCGAGGAGGCCGCGCGGGCCGCGGAGCGCGCGGCCCAGGACGCGGCGGGCGCGTGCGCGGAGGCCGACCGAGGCATGGCCGACCTCGTCGCCGGGCCGGTGGCGCGCCTGCGGGCGGTGGCGGCGCGGGTGGCCGGGCGGGGCGGCTTCGACGCCCCCGACGACGATGCGGCGGCGGCCGATCTCGTGGCGGCGGCCGTCCGCCTGCGCGGGGAGGCGCTGGCCGCGGGCGACGCCCACGAGGCGCGAGCCGACGCGGCGCAGGCGCGGGCGGACGCGGCACGCGCCTCCCTGGCCGACGCCGGGGCCGCGGTGGGCGTGACGGACGCGGCGCAGGTGGACGGCGCGGTCCGGCGGCTCGCGGGCGCGCGGGACGCGGCGCGCTCGCGGCTGGCCGAGGTGGAGGGCGCGGCGGCGGAGGCCCGGCGGCTGCTGGCCGACGCGGCGGCGGCGCGGGGGCGGGCGCGGGTGCACCAGCAGGTGGCGAACGACCTGCGGGCCAACATGTTCCCGCGGTTCCTGCTCAACCGCTTCCAGGAGCGCCTGGCGACGGGCGCGTCGATCCGGCTGCAGGAGCTCACGAACGACGCGTACCGGTTCGCCGGCGCCGGGGCGGACGCCCTGGCCGTGGTGGACATGCGGCGGGGGGAGCGGCAGCGGAAGGCGTCGACCCTGTCGGGCGGCGAGCGGTTCCTGGCGAGCCTGGCGCTGGCGCTGGGGCTGTCGGACATCGCGGCCGAGTCGGGCGGGCGGCTCGACTGCCTGTTCCTGGACGAGGGCTTCTCCACACTGGACGCCGACTCGCTGGAGCAGGCGCTCGCGGGGATCGAACGGCTCGCGGGGGACGGCCGCCTGGTGGCGGTGATCACCCACCTGCCGGGGGTGGCGGACCGCCTGGGGGCGGCCATCCACGTGGAGAAGGACGTGGCGGGGGTCAGCCGCATCCGGCCGGACGGCGGGGACGGGGTCGGCCGGTCCTCGGCGACGGCCATGACGCCCGCGTAGCCGTCAGGCGATCCCCGCGCCCGCCCCCGGGCGGGCGACGGCCTCCCGGGCCTCCAGCCGCCGCAGCAGCCACCACCCGACGAGCGGGAAGACGCCCGTGATGGCGAACGCGGTCGTCCACGACCAGAGCCCCGCCATCGCGCCGAACAGGGGGCTCGCCACGGCGACCGCCACCGCGAGCACCGTGTTCTGCAGCCCCAGGGCGGTGCCGACGCGGTCGGGACCGGTCATCTCCGCGACCGCCGCGAAGCTCACCCCGTTGCCCGCCATCGACAGCACCGCCGCCACCGCCAGGCCCGCCGCCGCCAGCGCGTCCGGGCCGCCGAGCAGGACGGTCGCGACCGCCAGAGCCGCCGCGGTCCACAGGGCGATCAGCCGCAACGGGCGCAGCCTGCTGCCGGAACGGTCGCTCCACACCCCCGCAGCCACCCGCGCCGCCGCGCCCCCCAGCTGCACCGCCGCGAGGGCGAGGGCGGACGCCGTGACGGACCAGCCGCGCTCCTCGTGCAGGTACAGGGCGATGAAGCTGAGCAGGGAGATCTGCGCCAGCACCACCGACGCGCTGCCCAGCGACACCGTCCAGATCGCCCGGTCGCGCAGCGCCCCCGGCCGGGGCGTGGCCACGGCGGCGCCGTCCCCCGCCAGATCGGGCGGCGGCCGGCGGAACCCCAGGAACGCGGCGAGCGACCCCGCCGCCAGGACACCGGCCAGGGCCAGGAACGCCGCCCTGAGACCGCCCGCGGCCGTCGCCACCGGGAGCAGCGCCGCCGCGGCGGCGCCGCCAAGCGGCGTGGACATGTGCCGCAGGCCCAGCGCCAGCCCTCGCTCGTCGTGCCGGAACCACGACACCACCGCCCGCCCGCTCGCCGCGTTGGCGCTCACGCCGAACACCCCCGCCACCGCCAGCCCGGCGCCCAACGCCGGCGCGGAGCCGGCGAACGCCGTCGCCGCCATCGCCGCCGCCGCCACGCCCAGGCCCGCCGCGATGACCGTCCGCTCCCCGATGCGGTCGGCGAGCACGCCCCACAGGAGCACCGTCGCGACGCTGCCGAACGTCGGCGCCGCCAGGATCGCCCCCACCGCCGCGAGCGACAGCCCCAGCTCGTCGCGGATCTGCTCCGCCACCGCCGCCAGGCCCAGCAGGAGCGCCGCGAAGCTGCCCTGGGCGACCATCCCGACCGCCAGGACCACCCAGCGGTAGCGCGGGCGGGGGTCGGTCAGCTGGGATCTTCCGCGCGCCCGCCCAGGTGGCGGGCCAGGAAGCGCTCGATCGCGCGGTACGCGTCCATCCGGTTCTCCGGCTTCACGAACCCGTGGCCCTCGTCGTCCTTCACCAGGTATTCCACCGCCACCCCGCGCTCGCGGAGGGCGGCGACGATCTGGTCGGACTCCGCCTTCGTCACGCGCGGGTCGTTGGCCCCCTGGATCACCAGCAGCGGCGCCGTGATGCGGTCGACGAAGTTCAGCGGCGAGCGGGCCTCCAGGTCGGCCAGCTGCTCCGGGTCGTCCGGGTCGCCCACGTACCGGAACCACGTGCTCGCCAGCAGCGGCCTCCAGTACGGCGGGAACGAGCGCACCAGCGTCACCAGGCTCGACGGCCCCACCACGCTGATCGCCGCAGCGAACACGCCGGGCGTGAACGTGGCCCCCACAAGCGCGGCGTACCCGCCGTACGACCCGCCGTAGATGGCCACCCGATCGCGGTCGGCGATCCCCTCGCCCACCGCCCACTCCACCCCGTCGATCAGGTCGTCGTGCATCCGGCCCGCGAACTCGCGCTCCGCGGCGTGGGTGAACCGCTTGCCGAAGCCGGTCGACCCGCGGTAGTTCACCTGCAGCACCGCGTAGCCGCGGTTCGCGAGGAACTGGGCCTCGGGGTCGTAGCCCCACGCGTCGCGCGCCCACGGCCCCCCGTGCACCATCAGCACCGTCGGCAGGCCGCGCGGCTCGACGTCGAGCGGCAGCGTCAGGTAGCTGCGCAGGGCCAGGCCGTCGCGCGAGGGGATCGTCACCGGCCGCATCGGCGCCAGCGTGGCCGGGTCGAGCCACGGCCGCGAGCGGAACAGCAGGCGCGAGGCGCCCGTCTGCCGGTCGAAGTGGAACGTGGCGCCCGGGTCGCGGTCGTCGTCGAACGCCACGATGAAGGCGGTCTCGGCGGCGTCCTGCCCCGTGATCCGCGGGTCGCCGGGGTGCAGCTCGCGCAGCCGCTCCCAATCGCGCGCCAGCCGCTCGTCCCAGATGTGCGCCACCACCCGGTCGCGCAGGTACACGGCGCCCAGCAGCTCCCCGGTGACGTCGCTGATCATGGGCCCGGCGAGGTCGACCTCCTCGTCGCGGTCGATCTCCCGCTCCGCGCCGTCCGCCGGGTCCAGCTCCACCAGCCGGATCAGGTCGCTGTCGCGGGCGCTCCCCACCCACAGCCGCGACCCGTCGGGGGTGAACGCGAACGCGTGGCCGCCGTCCTCGTTGGCGTGGCGCGCCACCACGCGCAGCTCGTCCTCCTCCCGGTCGCGCACCAGCAGCTCGTAGTCGCCCTCCGGCGTCTGGGCCCGCGCGGCCCGCAGGCGGCCGTCGCGATCGGCGAGCCAGGCGAGGATGTTCCCCGGGTTGCGCCCCACGAGCTCGAGGCGCCCGGTGGCGAGCGTCAGGCGGTAGGCGTCGAACAGCGCCCGGTCGCGCAGGTTCATCGACACCAGCACGTGGCGGGGCGTCGCGCGGGGGGCGGCCACCAGCCCGGCGCGGACCCCCGGGAACGGCGTCAGGTCGCGGGTGCGGCCGGCGCCGTCGGCGTCGGCGCACAGCAGGTGGTGGTTCTCGTCGCCGCCGACGTCCTGCGACCAGAGGATCCGGCGCGAGTCGCGCGACCACAGGTAGGAGCGCACCCCGCGGTCCCGGTCGTGGGTCACGGGGACCCCCTCCCCGGCGGCGATGTCTGCGCCGACGTCGCCGACATGGACGTTCAGCACGCCGTCGACCGGCGCAAGCCAGGAGATCCGCCGGCCATCCGGCGAGAGGCGCGCCAGGGCGCGTTCGGGGTTGTCGAACAGGTGGCGGAGGGGAATCAATGGAGGCATCGTCGGATCGTGGCAGGTGACGGCGGCTGTACGACGGCCTCGCAGCCCGCTACCATTCGCGGTTACCGCGGGTGTCCCGACCCCGGATTGCCCCTGTGCGATGAGGAGCCAGGCATGAGGTCCCACGCCCCTTCCCCCCGCGGCTTCGAGGCCCCGCGCTGATCGCGCTGCTGTTCCCGGGCCAGGGCGCGCAGCAGGTCGGCATGGGTCAGGCGCTCGCCGCCGCCTATCCGACCGCTCGGCGCACGTTCGAGGAGGCCAACGACGTCCTCGGATACGACCTCGCACGCCTCTGCTTCGAGGGGCCCCACGACGACCTGATGGCCACGAGGCACTGCCAGCCGGCGGTGCTGACGCACTCGGTCGCGGCGTGGCGGGTCGCCGCCGAGCACGGCGTCGAGGGGAGCCTCACGATGGGGCACTCCCTGGGCGAGTACTCGGCCCTGGTCGCCTCCGGCAGCCTGTCGTTCGAGGAGGCGCTGCGCCTGGTCGAGGCCCGCGGCGTCGCCACGACCGACGTCGTCGCCCTGCACCCCGGCTCCATGGCCGCGCTGCTCGGCGCGAGCGACGAGGACGTCG
>DASSBX010000006.1:0-6613 GCA_035698305.1 Miltoncostaeaceae bacterium
GGCCGAGGGCCAGGCACGCGCGATCGGCGAGGCCGAGCCCGAGTTGGCGGGTTGGGACGAGCATCTCGGCGACCAACGCCGCATCGGCGGCGGTGAAATCGACCACGCTCAAGCCGAGCGCCTCGAGGCCGTGGCGCAGCGACTCGGCGGCGCCGCCCTGCACGCCGAGCACCTCAGACCAATTGACAGCCGAGATCGCCGCGCCGCCCTCGAGGCGATCGAGGACCCACTCATGCCCCGACTCGCCGCGCACCAGCGCGACGACGGCCGAGGCGTCGACCACACACGACGCGCTCACCTACTCCCCCGCCCGGCCAGCCTAACTCACCAGCCGCCCGGCGGTGCGCGCCTGCTCCCGCGCAGATTCCTCCCGTCGGCCCGCAAGCAGTTGGTCGACCGAGGGAACCCGCCGCGCCCACCGCCGGCGCAGCCGCACCACCACGGCCTCGCGCGTCTCGAGCGTGAGTCGGCCGCGCTCGGCCGAGAGCACCAGCGTTTCGCCCGGCTCGGCGCCGAGCGCCTGGCGGGCGGCCGCCGGCACGACCAGGCGCCAGTGATGAGGCCGGCTCCGGCGCTCGATTGGTCGCGAGCACCGCTGAAGAGGCCTCCTGGCCGCGGGGATCAGTCGCTAGCCTTGGGGCATCGAGCGGCCCTCCGACACGCCCGTCATCGGGATCTGCGCCGCGGTCGAGCGGGCCCAGTGGTCCGTCTGGGACATGCCCGCCGCGCTGGTCGCGATGAACTACGTCGAGCACGTCCAGCGTGCCGGCGGCGTCGCCGTGCTCATCCCGCCCGACCCGGTGCTGGTGGACGACCCCGGCCGGGTGCTGGACCGCCTCGACGGCCTGCTGCTGGTGGGGGGCGTCGACGTGGGGGCCGGGGAGTACGGGGAGGAGCCCCACCCGCTGGCCGAGACGCCGGTGCCGTTGCGCGACGCGGTCGAGTCGGCCCTGGCCCGCGAGGCGATGGACCGCGGCCTGCCGCTGCTCGGCATCTGCCGGGGCGTGCAGGTCATCAACGTGGCCGCCGGGGGCACCCTGGTGCAGCACCTCCCCGACGTGCTCGGCTCCGACGAGCACCGCCGCCGGGTCGGCGAGTTCGCGGGCAACGAGCACGACGTCGACATCGAGCCGGGCTCGCGGGCGATGGAGGCGGCGGGCGCCTCGCCGCACCGCGTGGTGTCCCACCACCACCAGGCGGTCGGGGAGGTGGGCGACGGGCTGCGCGTGACGGCGCGCGCGGTCGGCGACGGCCTGCCCGAGGCGGTGGAGGGCGACGGCGACGGGTGGCTCCTGGGCGTGCAATGGCACCCCGAGGCCGACCCCGGAAGCGGCGTGATCGCCGCGCTCGTGGGCGCGGCGAGGGGGCGTCGGCGGGAGGGCGTGGATCGAGGGGAAGGGGATGACCCCTCGACCCTCGCCGCTCACCGTGACGAACGGGGCTGACCCGGTCGGCAGTGCACTCCACCCCGTCCGCACCCCCAGTCTCGACGGCGGGGGCGGCGGGTTCCTTGGCCGGGGGTCCAGACTCGAGGCCCCCCGGTTCCGCCCCGGCGTCGGCGGCGGGCCGCCGCACCTCCCTATCCTGGGCCGGGTGCTGGCGCTGCTGGACATCGACGGGACCCTGCTCATCGGGCGGCCCCACGCGCACGTGGAGGCCCTCGCCGCCGCCGCGGGGGACGTCTTCGACGTGCCCGCCGTCCCCGGCGACGTCGTGGCGATCGGCCCCGGCGGCAGGACCGACCGGGAGATCGCCCGGCTGATCCTGCGGCGCCACGGCGTGCCCGACGGCCGCATCACCGAAGGCCTGCCCGCCTGGATGGCCCGCGCCTGGGAGCTGTACCCCGCGCTCGCGCCGCTCCACCCGCCGCCGGAGGTCGCCCCGGGCGCCGCCGACGCCCTGGAGGCGCTGCGCCGCGACGGCGTCGGGCTCGCCCTGCTGACCGGCAACCTGGAGCCCATCGCGCACGCGAAGATGGAGGCCGCAGGGCTGGGGGACTGGTTCCCGCACGGCCGTGGCGCGTTCGGGTCGGACCACGACCGCCGGGACGCGCTCGTCCCCATCGCGCGGGCACGGGACGGCGGCGACCGCGACATCGTGGTGGTCGGGGACACCCCGCGCGACATCGCGTGCGCGCTCGCCGGCGGCGCGCGCTGCGTGGCGGTCACCACCGGGCAGCACGGCCCGGACGAGCTGTCGGCGGCCGACGCGGTGACCGCCGGGCTCCCCGCCGCGGCCGCCGTGATCCTCGCCTGGCGGGCTCAGAGCCCCGCCGCGCGCGCCGCCGCGTCGTAGGCCGCGATCTCGCAGTCGGTCCGGCGCTCCAGCACGGCGCGGATCGGCTCGCCGTCGATGGTCCCCTCCACCCGCAGGCGGCGGTCGCCTCCGTCGGCCGGCGAGCAGGTGCCCGGGTCGTCCGCGGCGGCGGCCGCGGCGATCACCCCGGCGCAGGCGTCGCGGTCGGCGACCGCGCAGTCCAGGTCCACCCGGAACGGCCGGGCGCTGCCGCCCTCGACGGTCACGCTCAACCGGTCCGGCGGCGTCGCCCCGGTCCGCTCGGCTGCGCCGCCCCCGGTGCAGGCGGCGGCGAGGAGCACGGCGGCGACGACGACGGCCGCGGCGCTCAAGAGCCGCGCCGCCGATGACGACGACCCGCACTGTGACCCCTCCCACCGCATTGGACCTCCTGTCGGGCCTTGCGCCGCGCCCCCCGCGCGTGCGCCCCCGCGAGGCGCGGCCGCGCGTCGCGGCCTGGTGCGAGCGCTGCGGCGCGCCCCGCAACCTGGGGCGCCGCGACTGCCCGGGCTGCGCGCTGCTCGACGAATCGCGTGCGCGCATCGTGACCCATCTCGCGCGCCACGGCATGCCGGCCGGTGGCCCCGTCGAGCTGGCGCGGCTGGCCGACGTGCCCCTCCGCGCGGTGGGGGCGATGATGGCCGAGGGGCGCGACGCCCGCCGGTAGACCCGCTCAGCGGATCGTCTGCACCGCCAGGTAGCTCGTCTCGGACGGGCCCGCCGCCGGCGGGCCGTAGGCCAGCACCACCACGTCGCCGCGCTTCAGGTCGGCGACCCGCATCGCCCGCTTGATCATCGTGGCGCGGTGCTGCTCGAACGTCGATGCGCGCGGCGGCAGCCAGCCGGGCACCACGCCCCACTCCAGCGCGAGCTGGCGGCGCACGCGCTCGTTCTCCGACAACGCGATCACGCGCAGGCGCGGCCGGTACTTGGCGGCCGCGCGCGCGGCGCCGCCGCTGACGGTGGAGACGATCAGCGCGACGGCATCGACCTGCTGGGCCAGGTGCACGGCCGCCTGCATCACCGCCTCCGGACGGCTGGAGGTGGGGGACATGACGTCCACGGACACCGGGAACCCGCGCTCCGCCTCGGTCGCGATCGACGCCATCGCCGCGACCGCCTCCACCGGGAAGCGCCCGACGGTCGTCTCGCCGGACAGCATCACCGCCGACGTCCCGTCCAGGATCGCGTTGGCCACGTCGGTGGCCTCCGCCCGGGTCGGCTCCGGCTGCTCGATCATCGACTCGAGCATCTGGGTGGCGGTGATCACCAGCTTGCCCTGGGCCTCGGCCCGGCGGATCACGTCCTTCTGGATCAGGGGGACGCGCTCGACGCCGGCCTCCACGCCCAGGTCGCCGCGGGCGACCATGACGCCGTCCGAGACGGCCACGATCTCGTCGAGCGCCTCGTAGGCCTCGACCTTCTCGATCTTCGCGATCACCCGCGCGTGCGAGCCGAGGGCGTCCATGGCGCCGCGCAGGCGCCGCACGTCCTGGCCGGAGCGCACGAACGAGAGGGCCACCAGGTCGGCGTCCATCTCCACGCCGACCTCCAGGTCGGCGAGGTCGCGCTCGCTGAGCACCGGCGCGGGCGACGCGACGTAGGTGCAGAAGATGCCCTTGCGGGGCGCGATCGCACCGGGCCGCTGGCACACGGCGGTGACCAGCCCCTCCGCGGGGTCGGACTTGACGACCCGGAAGCGTGGGGTGCCGTCGCCGATCACGATCTCGGAGCGGCCGACGCTGACGGCCTCCGCGAAGCCCGGCCAGTCGACCGGCACGGCGCCGCTCGGCACCTCCTCGCCGGACGCGAAGATCACCGACTCGCCGGGGGTCACCTGCCGAGGCCGCACGCCCGTGCCGAGGCGCATCTTGGGCCCGGCCAGGTCGAGCAGCAGCGCGAGGGGACGGCCGGCACGGTTGGCGGCGCCCCGCAGGGCCGCCGCCCGGCGCCGCCACGCGTCCGGGGTGTCGTGCGCGCAGTTGATGCGGCCCCCGTCCAGGCCCGCGGCCACCATCGCGTCGATGCGCGTGAGGTCGTCGGTGGCCGGCCCGAGGGTCGCGAGGATCTTCGTCCGGCGGATCGCCACGGATCGACACCCTACTCTGGGCGTCGATGGCGGAGCGCTTCACGGTGGTGGTCGGCGACGACGGCGCGCCGTGGGTCGAGAAGCGGGGCGACCCGGCGGCGCTCGCCCGCGAGGCGGCGGCGCTGGCGGTCGTGGCCGGCCGGGCCTGGGCGCCGGCGCTGTTGCGCCACGAGCCGGGCCTGCTGGTGACCGCCCGGGTGCCGGGGGGCCCGCGCGACCTCGCCGTCCTCGGCGCGGCCGAGGCGCGGCGTCTCGGCGCGGTGCTGCGGGAGGTGCACCACACGCGTCGCGCCGCGGCCGGCGGGCTGTGGTGGTGGCGGGCGCCCGCGCGCGACCTGGCCGCCTACCGGGAGGGCCGGGTCCGCGACGCCGAGGCGGCGCTGGCGGGGACCCCCGACGCCGGGCTGGCGCGCCGGCGGGCCGGCGCGCCGCCACCGCGGGACGGCGGGTTCGCGTTCCTCCACGGCGACCTGGTGGCGCCGAACGTGCTGTGGCCGCCGCGGGGCGGGCCCGTGTTGATCGACTGGGAGTTCCACCGGATGGGCGACCCGGCGGAGGACCTCGCCTACCTGGCCGAGCTCAACGCGCTACCGGACGCCGTGCTGGCGGAGGTGCTCGACGGGTATGGGGCGCCGGACCTGGTGGACCGGGTGGAGGGGTGGCGCGGGCTGGCCGCGGCGGACGCCGGCGGGTGGTTCCGGGCGCAGGGGATGCACGACGAGGCGGAGCGGATGCTCGCCCGGGCGCGGGGGCGCGCGGCCCCGGGCTGACCGCGGGCGGGGTTGTCCACGGGGAGAAGCGGGGGCCGCGCTTCTCATCCCTGTGTCCAAAGCCGCCCCGCGGGGGCCCTTCGTAGCCTGGCCGCACCGGCTGGTCCCAACCCGTCCCCACCCCCGCAAGGAGACTTGATGCGCTTGAGGTCATTTCGGCTCGTGCCGGTGCTCGCGGCCATTGTGCTGCTGTGCATCCCGGCACTCGCCGTGGCTCAGGACGGCCCCACCGAGCAGGACATCGCGATCAACACCCTCCTGGTGTTCCTCGGTGCCGTGCTGGTCCTGTTCATGCAGGCGGGCTTCGCAATGCTCGAGGTCGGCCTCTCCCGGATGAAGAACGCCGGCGCGGTGATGGCGAAGATCGTCATCAACCTGTCCGTCACGTTCATCGTCTTCTGGGCGGTCGGCTTCTCCCTCGCCTTCGGCGACGGCAACGGCTTCGTCGGCTCGTCCGGCTGGTTCACCGACGTCTCGAACCCGGCCGCCGACTTCTCGTCGCTGGCGGGCTACGCCGTCAACTTCGAGGCCACCTTCTTCTTCCAGGCCACCTTCGCCGCCGTCTCGCTCGCGATCGTGTTCGGGACGATGCTCGACCGCACGAAGTTCGCCGCGTACGTGATCTTCGGGATCCTGTACATCGGCCTGATCTACCCGACCGTCGCCCACTGGACCTGGGGCGGGGGCTGGCTGTTCGAGGACGGCTTCCTCGACTTCGCGGGGTCCTCGATCGTGCACCTGCAGGGCGCGCTCGCCGCGCTCGCCGGGACGTTGGTCCTGGGCCCGCGCATCGGCAAGTTCCGCCAGGGGAAGGCCACGCCGATCCCCGGCCACTCGATCCCCCTGATGGTGCTGGGCGTGATCATCCTGTGGGTCGGCTGGATGGGCTTCAACCCGGCCTCGTTCCTCAACGCGATCGGCTCCAACTTCGCCGACGTGGCGGTGAACACCAACCTGGCCGCCGCCGCCGGCGTCATCGGCGCGACGATCGCCTCGCTCATCATCTTCCGGACGCTCGACGTCTCGCAGATGGGCAACGGCGCCATCGCCGGCCTCGTCGCGATCACGGCGCCCTGCGCGTTCGTGGACCCGTGGGCCGCCGTCGTGATCGGCTTCATCGGCGGCTTCATCGTCCCGCCGATCGTGGTCGCCGTGGACAAGCTCAGGGTCGACGACCCCGTCGGCGCCCTGCCGGCCCACGGCGTGGCCGGCATCTGGGGCACGCTCGCCATCGGCCTGTTCTGCACGGCCGAGCGCACCGGCGCCCGCGAGGGCCTGTTCCTCGGCGGCGGCGGCGAGCAGCTGTGGGTGCAGTTCTACGGCATCGCCGCGACGATCGGCTTCACGCTCACCGCCTGCTTCATCGTGTTCCTGGCGATCAAGTACACGGTCGGCCTGCGCGTCGCCGAGGAGCACGAGCTGGCCGGCCTCGACATCTCCGAGCACGGGATGTTCGGGT
>DASSBX010000007.1:0-3895 GCA_035698305.1 Miltoncostaeaceae bacterium
TGTCCGTCATCCGCGTCCCGCCTCCGCCTGGTTGCCCCGGCCCCGCGAAGCCCACCGCGCCCCACCCCTCCGCCGCCACTGGCGGAAGGTCGGGGGCGGCCACCCGAAGGTCGCGCTCGCCCACCCGACGGAGGTCGCGAACCCGCCAGGTCCTACCGTTCGGCCCCCTACGGGGTGGCGGTGCGCTGCGCGGGCTGCGTGCCGAGGGTCGCGGTGACGGTCTCGGTGCCCGAGCCGCGCGCCACCGTCAGCGTGATCCGGTCGCCCGGCTTCTTCGCGGCGATCGCAGCGACGAGGTCGGCGCTGCCGTCGATCGGCGTGCCGTCGACCGCGGTCACCACGTCGCCCGCCCTCAGGCCGGCGCTCGCGGCCGGGCCGCCCTGCACCACCTCGCCGACGGCGGCGCCGGCCGTGCCGGCGGTGTCGCCGGTGGAGACGCCCAGGTAGGCGTGCGCCACCCGCTTCCCGGCGGCGAGCTGGTCGATCTCGCCGGCCACCAGGTCGATGGGCACGGCGAAGCCGACGCCGGCGCTCTGCTCGGTGCCGCCGGTGGCGATCTGGTCGGCGACGCCCACCACGCGCCCGTCGGCGTCGAGGATGGGGCCGCCCGAGTTGCCGGGGTTCAGGGCGGCGTCGGTCTGGATGGCGTGCGCCACGGTGAAGCCGTTCGGGGCCTCGATGGTGCGGTCCAGGCCGGACACGATGCCGGTGGACAGGCTCGACGCGTACCCGAACGGGCTGCCGATGGCGGCGAGCTCGTCGCCCACCTTCAGCGCCCCGGAGCTTCCGAGCTCCAGCGGGTGCAGCTTCAGCCCCGCCGGGTCGACCTTCAGCACCGCGACGTCGGTCGCGTCGTCCTTGCCCTGGAGCGTCGCGACCGCGCTGGTGCCGTCGTTGAACCGGATGGTGATCTTCGATGCGCCGTCCACGACGTGGGCGGCCGTCACGATGTGGCCCTCCCCGTCGACCACGAAGCCGGAGCCGGTGGCGGTGCCCTGCGACGGCGCCCCCTGCCCGAACGGGTCCGGCGTCGACGAGCTGATCCCCTCCGACGTGATGTTCACGACCCCCGGGGCGGCCGCGGCGTACAGGGCGGTCCACTCGGTCCCGTCGGACGTGGAGGGGGAGGCCGTGGCGGTGGCCGTCGACGCCGGCACGGTCGCGGGGCGCTCGATGACCGTGGTGGTGGTCGCGCCGCCGAGGTTGCCGGTCGCGGCGAGGATCCCCGCGGTGGCGCCGCCCCCGAGGAGGGCGGTGCCGGCCATCAGGGCCGCGAGCGAGCGCCGGCCGGGCAGGTGGCGCGGCGGGCGCGGAGCCCCTCCGCCGCCGGCCGGCGCGGGACCGCGCCCCCGGTCGTGGTGCTGGGTCAGCGGCGGGAGGCTCGTGGGCATGGGCTCCTCGGCGGGTCGGTTCGGCTCACGATCGGGCATGCCCTGAGTGAAGCGATTCCACGTCAAGGTCGCGTGAAGGCCGTCTGTGCGTCACATGAACGTGAGGCTCGCCCGCGCCGCGGGCGCGTCAGGGCGGGTGGGGCAGCTCGTCGTCCTGAGCCTCGGCGCCGAGCTGACGGATGCGCTCCTCGCCGTCCCACAGGCACTCGTCGGCGCGGCGCTCGGCGAACGCCGGATCGCTGAGCCGCATGAGCGCGACGGCGCGGATGCGCGCGTACGAGTAGGGGACCTCCTCGAACACCCGGTCGACGCCCGGGTACGGGCCGTGGGCGGGGAAGCGCTCCAGGGCGTCGAGCACGTCGCACAGCTCCAGCATGCGGCCGGCGTCGAGGGCGGGCTCCACCCACCCGGCGATCTCGGCCACGTCGGCCTCTGCGGCCTCGTCGCACCGCATCTGGCGCGCCAGCTCGGCCAGGCGGGGGTCATCCCCGCGGCTCCACTCCAGGACGTGCGCGCGGGCGGGCCCCGCCGGCAGGTCGCGCCGGTAGCGGCGGGCGTCGGCCGCCAGCGGGCGCTCGTCGGCGGAGACGACCGCGGCGGCCTCGTCCACCAGCTCCTCGTCGCCGCGCATCGCCAGCGCGAGGAAGGCCCGTCCGCGGTACGGGGAGATGGGGTCGCGGGCGATCCAGTGCAGCCGTCCGTCGCGCACCGCGCCGGCCGCCAGGGCCTCCGCCGCCGGCAGGCGGTCCGGGTGGGCCAGCAACTCTTCCAGCTCCATGTCCGGGCGGGGCGCGCGCGCCGCCCGCTCCCGGTCGCGGTCGCGCCGCGCGACGGCGATCGTCTCGAGCACCAGCTCCCGGCGGCTCCAGCTGCGCCACGGCTCGTGCCCCCACGGGTCGAGGAGCCCGTCGGTCATCCCCTCGCGGGCGGCGTCGTCGTCGCGCATCCGGCGCGCGAGCGTCCGCTCCACCCCCTCCGTCATCCCGTGCTCCACCAGCAGGTACGCGGCCGGCTCCCAGCCGGGGCCCGTGGCCACCACCTCCAGGAGGCCCTCGCGCGCCTCCTCGTCGCCGTGACGGGCGAGGGCCGCGACGACCGTCGCCGTCATCCAGTGCGACGCCTCCGGGTGGGACCCCCGGTCGCGGTGCAGGATCGCGAGGAGCGGTGCGGGGTGGAGGCGCACCCTGTGGGCGACGTCCACGTAGAGGGGCGTGCGGTCCTCGACCGCCCGGTCCCAGCGGGGGTCCTCCTCCAGGCACCGCAGCACGAGCCGGGCCGCCTCCTCGGGCTGCGCCTCCCGCGCCCACAGGTACGCGGCGCCCCTGCCGCGCTGGAGCATCCCCAGCGGCGTGGACGGATCCGCGATCTCGACGCGCTCACCCCGCCACATGCGCGCCGGCGCGGCAGTCGGGCAGCAGCGCGGACTCGATGTAGTCGAGCCGCCGCTCGAGCGCGTCGGCCCAGCGGACCTCCACGGGGGCGTCGATCCGCACCAGCCCGTCCAGCGGGCCGGTGCCCCGGATGATCGTGACCTCGTCGCGCATGGCGGCAACGTACCCCTCCAGGGCGCGCGCAGGGGTGAGCATCCCCTCCGACCACATCAGCGCCGGGGGGATGTCGCCCACCACCGCCCACTGCCAGGGGGATCCGCCGTCGTCGCGCGCGACCCGGAACAGCACCACGGCGATCAGGTCGCCCACGCCGAACCCCAGGTGCCGCTCGAGCACCGCGTCGCACCACGGGGCGGATGCGACGAGCGTGGTCGCCTCCTCGCAGAGCATCAGCACGGCCGACTGGGCCGGCTCGTCGGCGTCGAGCGTCCCGAGCGGCACGACCCGGGCGAGCACGATGGGTGTGGCCTCGGCGGTCACCGCCCGATGATCCGTACGCGGGCCGCGTCCGGGAACCCAGGCGGTCCGCGCGCGACCGCGCCGGGCGTGTGACCATGGAGCCCGTGCCGCTCTTCTGGCGTGTCTACCTCGCCGCGGCGGGGGTCCTGGTCGTGGGGGCCCTGGCGCTGGTGCTGCTCCCGGTGACCGTGAGCGAACGGACCCTGCCCGCCGAGATCGCCGTGCTCGCCGGCGGTCTCGCCCTGCTCCTGGGCGTGACGGTGCTGCTGGTGCGCCGCAGCCTCGCCCCGCTCGAGCGCCTGGTGACGCTGGCCCGCGGCGTCGACCCGCTGCGCCCCGGCCGGCGGTTGACGCCCGGATCCGGCGGCCAGGTGCGGGAGGTCGCTGAGGTGGTCGACGCGTTCAACGCCATGCTCGAGCGCCTGGAGGCCGAGCGCGCCGACAGCGCGCGGCGCACCCTGAGCGCCCAGGAGGAGGAGCGCATGCGCATCGCCCGCGAGCTGCACGACGAGGTGGGCGGCACGCTCACCGCCGTCCTGCTGCAGCTCTCCCGGGCCGAGGAGACCGCGCCGCCCGCCAGCGGCGCGCACCTGCGCGCCGCCCAGGACGCGGCGCGGGCGGGGCTGGAGGACGTGCGGCGCGTGGTGGCGAGCC
>DASSBX010000008.1:0-3194 GCA_035698305.1 Miltoncostaeaceae bacterium
CCGTCGGCGTCGAGGGCGCGGATGCCGAGCGCCCGGGCCAGGCCCAGGCCGCCGTCGGTGGTGGCGCTGCCGCCGACGCCCACCAGGATCCGCCGGGCCGCGAGGCCGAGGGCGGCGCGGATCAGCTCACCCGTGCCCCACGTCCCCGTCCGCTCCGGGTCCCGCTCGTCCGGGGCGAGCAGCTCGTAGCCCGACGCCTGCGCCAGCTCGACCACCGCGACGCCGCCGGGCAGCTCCCCCAGGCCGGCCTCCACGGGCCGGCCGAGCGGGTCGGCGGCCGACACCCCCCGGCGGCGCCCGCCTGCGGCGGCCACCAGGGCGTCGAGGGTGCCCTCGCCGCCGTCGGCCACCGGGACCGCCCGGGTCTCGGCGCCAGGGACCACCAGCCGCACCCCCGCCGCAACGGCCCGCGCGGCGGCCGCCGCCGGCAGCGCCCCCTTGAACGGCGCGGGCGCCACCACCACGGCGGGGCGCGTCGCGGCGGTCATCCCGTGCGGTCCCAGTCCTCCAGCTTCAGGAAGCCCCGCAGCCGCCGGTGCCACTCCAGGTCGTCGGGCGCCCCGTCACGCAGATCGGCCAGGTGGACGGAGTCGTCGCCCACGGGGATGCGGAACGGCCCGTCGCCGGGCTCCGCCGCCGCAACCACCGCTGCCGCGACCTCCTCGGGGGGCGTCGGGTAGCCCTGCCGCCAGGCGGCGAACCCCTGGCGCAGGCTCACCAGCAGGGGCTGGTACGGGCCCTCGCCCGTGGGCGCCCGCCCGGTGGGCCGCGTGGCGCTCGGGAAGTCGGTGTCGACCATCCCCGGCTCGAGCGTCGTGACCCTGATGCCGAACGGCCGGCACTCGACGGCGAGCGCCTCGGCCATCGCCGACATCCCCCACTTCGACGCGTGGTACATGCCGAGCAGCGGGTTGGAGATCCGCGCGCCGATCGACGAGACGAACACCAGCGAGCCGCCCCCGGCCTCGCGCATCCCCGGCAGCGCCGCCTGGATCACCGCCGCGGCGCCGAACAGGTTGGTCTCGAACATGCGGCGGACCTCGTCGAGGTCGACCTCCTCGATCGCCCCGAGCACCGCATAGCCGGCGTTGCTCACCAGGCAGCCGAGCGCGCCGCCCGCCCACTCCTCGGCTGCGGCCACGCCCTCGCGGACGGACGCCGCCTCGGTCACGTCGAGGCGCGTCACGGCCACGCCCGGCACGCCGTGGAACGCCGCCTCGGCGGCCGCGACGTCGCGCACGCCTGCGGTCACCCGCCAGCCGGCGTCGGCGAGGGCGAGGACGCTGGCGCGGCCGATGCCGCGGCCTGCGCCGGTCACGAGGGCGGTGCGCGTGGGGCTCACACCGCGAAGGCTACCCGGCGACGGGCATCTCCTCCGTGACCGGTCCCGCCTCCGGCAGCGGCAGCCGCACCGTGAACGTGCTGCCCCGGCCGGGTTCGGACTCCAGCGAGATCCCGCCCCGGTGCGCCGCCGCGAGGCCCCGCGCGATCGCGAGGCCCAGACCGGCGCTGCGTCCCTCGCGGGAGGGGTCGCCGCGGTAGAAGCGGTCGAACACGAAGGGCTGCGCGTCGTCGGGGATGCCCTCGCCGCTGTCGCGCACCGCGAGCGTCGCGTCCTGGCCGTCGCGGCCCACGACCACCTCCACCGTCCCGCCGGACGGCGTGTGGCGCAGCGCGTTGTCGAGCAGGATCAGCAGGATCTGCTCCACGCGCGCGGGGTCGATGTCGACGTCCACGGACGGGCCGCCCTCGACGGGCGCGCTGAGCGTGATGCCGGCGCGCGCCGCGAGCGGGATGCGCGGGGCGGTGACCACCGACGCCAGCTCGGCCAGGTCCACCCGCTCGCGCTCCAGGGGCACGGCGCCCGCGTCGAGCCGGGCGAGCTGCAGCTGCTCCTCCACGAGCCGCTCCAGGCGGTCGGTCTCCTGGGTCATGGACTGGTGGAACTCCCGCCGGTGGCGCTCGTCGACGTCGCCCTCAAGCAGCTCCAGGAACCCCTTGAGCGCCGCGATCGGCGTCTTCAGCTCGTGGGAGACGTTGGCCACCAGGTCGCGGCGGGCGCGCTCCAGCCGCCGCTCGTCGGTGACGTCGCGCAGGGTCACGACCGTGCCCGACGAGCGGTGCTCACCGGCGAGGGGGGCGACGGTCACGTCCAGCTCGGTCCCGTCGTCGAGCACCACCGTCCGCCGGTCGACCGCGGCGTCGGCGTCGGCGCGCGCGGCGAGGACCGCGTCGAGGATGGCCGGCGGCAGCGCCTCCAGGCGGGCCGACTCCACGCCCTCACCCAGGCGCAGAAGCTGGTTGGCGGCGTCGTTCGCGACGACCACCGCCCCCTCCGGATCGACGGCCAGCACGCCCTCGGCCAGCGAGCCGATCATCGCCCGGTCGCGGTCGCGCTCCCGGGTGATCTCGGCGACCAGCGACTGGAGGCGCTCGGCCATGCCGTTGAGCCCCTCGCCCAGGGTGGCGAGCTCCTGGGGCGCGACGCGGGCCGCCGGCGCGCGGGCCGACAGGTCGCCGCCGGCGATCACCGCCGCGGTGCGGGCCAGCCCGCGGATGCGGCCGCCGAGCACCCGGGCGATCGCGATCCCCGCCAGCGAGGCGAGCACCAGCACCACGATCATCGCCACGATCACGCGGCGGCGGACGGCGGTCAGCTCGGGGGCGACGCCGGTCAGGGGCAGCGCCGCCGTCACGGTGACCGTCCCGAACCCGACCTGCGCCGAGGCGGCCGCCGCCACCCCCCGGTCGCCGCGGAGGGTCGCCGACGTGCCCGGCGACAGCACGACCTGGGACAGCAGCCGCGGCTCGGCGGGGACCGAGGCGCTGAGGCGGCTCCTGGGGAACCCGTCGCCGCGGAACTCGGCGCGCACCTCGGCCCCGGTGCGGGCGCGGATCCGGTCGACCAGCTCCGTCAGGTCGGTGCTGACCTCCGTCCCCTCCACGAGGGCCTCGCGCAGCGACGACTCGAGCGTCAACCGCAGCCCCACGGCCTCCTGCTTGGCACGGTCGCTGCGGACGCTCGACTCGAGGGTCGGCAGCACCACCAGCAGGATGGCGAGGCTCGCGACCACCCCGACCACGACGAGCGCGGCGACCAGCCAGACCTGGAGTCCGACGACCCGCCGGGCCGCGGTCACGCCCTCGGCTCCTCCCCGCCGAATGCGTAGCCCACGCCCCGCACGGTGCGGATC
>DASSBX010000009.1:0-4152 GCA_035698305.1 Miltoncostaeaceae bacterium
CGCCCCAGCAGCTCCAGCACCCGCTCCAGCTCGTCCTCGCGCCCGAGCAGGGGCGTGTGTTCGGGCGGCAGCGCGCCGAGCGTCCGCATCGCCTGGTGCACCCCGCGCCCCCCGGTCGTCGATCGGGCGAGGATATGGCGAGGGGGCGACCCTGTCACGGCCGCCCCGGTTAGTGTGCGCTCATGAGCATCCTCGTCGGGTACGACCGGTCGGACGCGTCGGTGCGGGCCCTCGAGCGCGCCGCCGCGGAGGCGCGCGAGGCGCACGCGCGCCTCGTGGTGCTGGCGGTGCTCGAGATGCCGCTCGACCCGCGCGACCCGCGCCAGTTCGGGACCGCCGGCGACGGCACGCCGATCACCGGGGGCTTCACCGCGCCGCCCGAGATCACCGAGACGCTGGAGGACGCACGGTCGCGGCTCGAGCACGCCGGCGTGGCCGCCGACTACGTCTGGGCCCCCGGCGAGCCGGCCCGCCTCATCGTGGACGTCGCGCAGGAGCGGCGCGCCGGCGCGATCGTGGTGGGCCGCCACCATCACGGCATGCTCGGGCGGCTGTTCGGCTCGGACGTCGCGGCGGACGTCGAGCGGGAGGCCGACTGCACGGTGATCGTCGTCGACTGACCTCGGGCCCGGCCGGCGGGTTTCCCGCGGGGCGCCTCAGGGCCGCCGCGGTCGCGCCGGCGTCGCGGGACCGCGATCCTGGGAACCCACCACACCGGGAGGTCCACGATGAACCTGGCCATGTTCGGCGGCTTCGGGAAGGTGCCGCCCCCGCCGGGGTGGCGCCGAGAGACGGCGGTCGCCGTGCTCGGGGGCGGCGAGCTCGACCTGACCCGGGCCGCGCCCACCGAGGACGCCCGGCTCACCGCCATCGCGATCCTGGGGGGCATCGACGTCAAGGTGCCCGAGGGCGCCCGGGTGGCGATGAGCGGCTTCAGCCTGCTCGGCGGCCGGGACGTGAAGGTGGAGCCGGGCGACGGCCCCACCATCCGCATCCGCGCCGTCGCCGTGCTGGGCGGAGTGTCGGTCGCGACCCGCTCGGGTCAGGCCGCCCTCGGGTAGGGCGCGAGGCGCGCCACCGCGGCCAGGTCGTTGTTCGGCGCGCCGCGGCGCCCGCGCGTAGGGTTGATCCATGACCCCGCCGCGGATCGTCGTGTGCGGCGCCGGCGCCATCGGGGCATCGGCCGCCTGGTTCCTGGCGCGGCGCGGGGCGGCGCCGCTGGTGGTCGACCGCGCGCGCCCGGGGGCGGCGGCGTCGGGCAAGGCGGCCGGGTTCCTGGCCGAGGACTGGAGCGCCGGGACCCCCCTCGACGGGCTCATGCGCGCCAGCTTCGCCCTGCACGCCCAGATCGCGGAGGAGCTCGGGGCCGAGCGGATCGGCTACCGGCCGGTGGACGCGCTGATGACGGCGGCGGCCGACGCGGGGTCGGTGGAGGCGTACAAGCGGCTCGACAGCCCCGCCTGGCTCGACGGCAACGTCGCCGTGCACGAGGTGATCGGCGACACCGCGACCACCGCCCAGGTGAACCCGTACGCGTTCACCGCGGCCCTGGTGGAGGACGCCGTCGCCCACGGCGCGTCGGCGCGCACGGGCGTGGTCGAGGGCATCGATCTGGACCCGGACACGGGGGCGGTGACGGGCGTCGTGATCGACGGCGCCGCCGAGCCCGCCGACGTCGTGGTGCTCGCGATGGGGCCGTGGACGTCGCAGGCGCAGCGGTGGCTCGCGCTGCCGCAGGTGTTCGGCTCGCGGGGCGCGTCGGTGGTGCTGGCGGCGGACGTGCCCGGCCAGGTGCTGTTCAGCGAGTTCGTGACCGGCGACGGCCGGCGGACGCAGCTGGAGATCTATCCGCGTCCGGGCGGCCGCGTCTACGTGAACGGCCTGTCGGAGCACGGCGCCCTGCCCGACGACCCGGACGAGATCGTCGCGATCCGGGAGTCGGGCGACGAGCTGCACCGGCGGGCCGGCGTCCACTCCAGCGCGCTGCGCGACGCGCAGGTCGTGGCCCGCGGGTCGTGCTACCGGCCGCTGACGGTGGACGGCATCCCGCTGATCGGGCCGGTGCCCGACGCGCCGGGCGCGTACTTGGCCACCGCCCACGCGTCGTGGGGGATCTGCAACGCCCCCGCGACCGGCCGGATGGTGGCCGAGATGATCCTGGACGGCGGGTCGCGGTCCCTGGACGCCACGCCGTTCGCCCTGACCCGCCTGCCGGCGGGCCGGATCGCCTAGTGTCCCGAGTCGGAAGTTCGTATGCGGTTCCCGAGCGAATCTCCCGCGAGGCAAGGACGCAGATCCACCGCAATATCGGGAAAATCGCGGTGGTCGAGGACGCCGCATCGCGATGAGATGCAGCCGGGAACCGCCGCGCAATTTCCGACTCGGGACACTAGGGCCGCACCGCTCCGCTGTAGCTGGAGTACGTGGAGAGCTGACTCACCTTGACCACGTCGCCGGTGTGCGGCGCGTGGACGAACTGGTCGCCACCAAGGTAGATGCCGACGTGGTCCAGCCCGTAGAAGAAGACGAGGTCGCCGGGCTGCAGGCCGCCGGCCACCTGGGGGAAGGCCGCCCAGATCGCGCCCGTGTAGTGGGGGACGCTCTTGCCGACCTTCGCGTACACGTACGAGGCGAGGCCGCTGCAGTCGAAGCCGCTGGGTGACGCGCCGCCCCACACGTACGGCACGCCCAGATAGTTCAGCGCCAGCCGGGCGGCGGTGGCGTTGGCGGTGCCGCCCGGCACGTTCGTGGTGAGCGGCACCCCGGTGTCGATCGAGGTCGCGGCCTGCCGGGCCCGCGCGAGCGCCGCCGCGGCGGCGGCCTCGCGCTCGCGGCGCTCCTTCTCCTCCCTGAGCAGGCGGCGCAGGTCGGCGTCGGCGCTCGCGAAGACGGCCTTGCGCTGGCGCAGCAGGTCCTCGACGCGGGCCTGCTCGCGCGCCCGGGCGGCGACCTGGTCGGCGGCCTCCCGCCGGTCGGCGACGAGCTGCCGGCGCAGCGTCGCCAGGTCGGCCTTGTGCCGCCGCAGCCCGCCGACGACGTCGGCGTCCTGGCGGCTCACCTCGTCGAGCAGGCGCTGCTGGTCGGCCGCCTCGGTCACGCTGCCCGTCTCGAGGAGCACCTGGATGAACGTCGGCTCGGGGGTGGCGTAGAGGCGGCGCAGCCGCTCGGCCAGCAGGTCGCGGCGGCTGCGGATGTCCCGCGCCGTCTGGCGCGCCTTGCGCGTGTTCTCGTCGATGCGGTCCTGCACGAGTCCGAGGGTGTACCGGGCGCCGTTGTAGGCCTCGGCGGCCGACTCCACCTCGGCGTTCAGCTGGTCCATCTGCGCCTGGATCCGCCCGAGCTCGGCCCGCTTGGCGCGGATCGCGGCGGGCGACCCGTCGGCCCGCGGCGCCGCCGGCGCCATGAGCACGGCGGCGACGGCGAGCGACATCGCCACGGCGACGACGGCGGCGGCGAGCGATGAGCGGCCTCTCACCCGGTGGGGGTTCGCCTCCGGCCGCCGGAGCCCTGCCCGTCAGGCGCCGTCCATCGCCGGCACGACGGTCGTCCCCCACGCGCTGTGACACCCGGTGGCCGGGCGCGACGGTCAGGCCGGCGGGTCGTCCCGCCGCATGCGGAACGTGCCGATCCGGAACCCGAGGAGCCGGGACTCGCCCTCCCAGCCGCCCTGCCCGTCGGGCACCAGCTGGTCGCGCAGCAGGCCGAGGGGGTAGACCAGCTCGGCCCGGCCGCCGTCCCCCGCGCGCACCTCGAACGGCACCCGCACCGCGCCGGTCAGGTGGGTGGCCCCGTGGTCGCCCTCCACCCGCTTGTGCAGCAGCCGCAGCGGCGGCAGCAGCCCCCCGGTGCGCCGCAGATCCCACCGGCCGTCCAGTTCGCCCATCGCTCAGCCTCCTGTTCGCAGGTCCTCGGCGCGCAGCCCCGCCGCGCGGAAATCGGCGGCGCGCAGGCCGCCCTCGATGCGTTCGATGAGCCAGTTCGTGCGGAGCACCGCCTGCTGGGCGATCCGCTGGTTGATGCGCAGCTGCGCGGCGCTCAGCGTCACCCGCCCCGTCCCGCTGGTCCCCGGGCGGAACACCGGCGAGGGCGGCCGCGACGAGGGGTCGGGGACCGCGTGGACCACCCGCAGCCCGGGCAGCAGCTCGCCGGCGC
>DASSBX010000010.1:0-2485 GCA_035698305.1 Miltoncostaeaceae bacterium
CTCGACGGCCGTGACGCCGGGGACCGCCCCGACCTCCTCGGCGACCGCGGCGCGGCAGTGCTCGCAGGTCATCCCGCGC
The DNA here is from genome assembly GCA_035698305.1 of Miltoncostaeaceae bacterium. Lineage (GTDB taxonomy): Bacteria > Actinomycetota > Thermoleophilia > Miltoncostaeales > Miltoncostaeaceae > Miltoncostaea. Next base: position 80 of record DASSBX010000010.1, read on the forward strand.
ACCGCGTACGTCGTCCGCTCCATCGCCAGCTCCTTGACTACTCAGGGGGGGTACCTTGCGAACTGAAGTTCGCATACCCCTCACCAGTATGTCAAACCGGCGCGCAGCGGATCCGGGTCGCGCATGGCGTGACGTCGCCCGTGGACGCGGGCGTCGTCACGCCGGCATCACGGATGCGGCTCGCGCGGCACCCGGCCATGGGCGGACGTGCCCGCCGTGGGCCGCTCGCGCACGACGCAACCGAAGGCCAGCAGCGACCCCGGGCGCACCCGCTCGCGCAGGACGCGGCCCATTGGGCGCGCGTCGGCGTCGGGCTCGACCCGCACGACGCGGCCGAGGGTGGACAACTCCTTCGCCCGCGCCATTCGCAGCGACACCTCCACGACCCGCTCCGTGCCGGCTTCCTGATCGATGGCCATGGCGCCCCCTTCGGCGTTGTATTTTAGGTCTCGATTATTGTAATAAACAGCATGAGGACCGCGCTGTCGAGCCCGGGTGGTATGAGGATGGACGTGAACACGACGGCGACAGGCGAGGGCACACGCCGCACGCGGCAGGCGATCCTCGCGCTGCTGGCCGGGTCGCCCTCGGGGATGACCGCCGCCGAGCTGGGGCGGACGCTGGGGATGCACCCGAACGGCATCCGCAAGCAGCTGGCGACGCTGGTGCGCGAGGGCGCCGTGGGCGCCGAGCGCGAGGTGTCCGGCCGCCGCGGCCGGCCGGCGGTGCGCTACCGGGCCGCCGACGAGCGGCGCGAATCCGCCGCCGCCCAGCGGCTCGCGGCCATGCTCGTCGAGCTGGTGGGCGAGATGGGGCCCGACGAGGCGCGGGTGGAGGAGTTCGGGCGCCGGCAGGCCGTGCGGCTCGCCGCGAGCCCGGATGGGCGCGGGGCGCTCATGCATCTGCTCACCACGATGGGCTTCGCTCCCCGCGAGACGACCGCGGCGCCGGGGGTCCAGGAGGGCCGCCTGGAGGTCGTGCTCGGCCACTGCCCCTTCGGGGGCGCCGTGCGCGCCGAGGGCGGGCGGCTGGTCTGCGTGCTGCACCGCGGGCTCACCCGCGGCCTGGTCGAGCTCGACGCGGACGGACGCCTCACCGGGTTCGACATCCGCGACCCCGAGACGGCCGGCTGCCGGATCGCGGCCGAGGGGCTCGCGTCCGCCGTCAACCCGGCACCGTGAGGGGCGCACCGCCGCCCTAGGTGCCGTCCCGGCGGCCGCCGCCCCGGCGAGGTGGGCCCGGGCCGCCGGCGTCGCGCGCCTCCTGCAGGTCGCGGGCGAGCGTGGCGGCGTCGGACGGGCCGATGTGGCGGAGGCCGCCGACGAAGAAGGTTGGCGTCCCCGTCGCGCCGCTGGCCTCCGCGCTCGCGACGTCCTCCCGCACGTGGGCGGCGTTGCGCTCGTCCTCGAGGTCCCGGACGAACCGCTCCACGTCCAGCCCGATGTCCGCCGCGTACCCCAGCAGGTCCTCGGGCTCCAGCTCGTCCTGGTGGCGGAAGAGCACGTCGTGCATCTCCCAGAAGCGGCCCTGCGCGTCGGCGGCCTCGGCAGCCTGGGCGGCGTCGTCGGCGTGCCGGTGCACGTCGGTGAGGGGGAGGTGCCGGAAGACGTAGCGCAGGTCGTCGCCGAGGCGCTCCCGCAGCTCCTGGATCACGCCGGTGGCCCTGCCGCAGAACGGGCACTCGAAGTCACCGTACTCGACCAGCGTGAGCGGGGCGTCGACCGGGCCGCGGACGTGGTCGCGGGCGGGATCGATGGGCCGGTCGAGGATCATCGGCAGGCTCGCGGTCCGCTCGCCGCGCAGGACGGCCGCCAGGCGGAACACGGCGAGCCCCACGAACGTCGCGAGGACGGCGGCCATCAGGACGCCCACCGTCGCCTCGGCTCGCAGGGCGGCGTCGTCGAAGGCGAGCCCGATGATCAGCAGGGAGACCGTGAACCCGATGCCCGACAGCGCCGCGCCGCCCACCACCTGCCCCTCGCCGACCCCGCGCGGCAGCACGCCCAGCCGCAGCCGCACCGCCAGCAGGGCGCCGGTTCCGACGCCGACGAGCTTCCCGGCCACCAGGCCCAGCACGACGCCCCAGGTCACCGGCGAGGCGAGCGCGTCGCCGAGCACGCCGCCGCGCAGGTCGACGCCGGCGTTGGCGAGCGCGAACAACGGAACGATCGCGTAGCTCGTCCACGGGTGCAGCATCGTCTGGAGCCGCTCGCCCACCGAGACCGCCCGCCGCAGCCCGAGCGCCGCCGTGCGGCCGACGTCGGGCAGCGGCGACTGGCGGAACGCGCGGAAGAGCGAGACCGCCCGCTCGACGTCGCCGCGGGCCGGCGCGCGGGAGGCGATCAGCAGCCCGGCGAGCATCCCGGCGATCGACGGGTGCAGCCCCGACTCGAAGGTGGCGACCCA
>DASSBX010000011.1:0-2611 GCA_035698305.1 Miltoncostaeaceae bacterium
CGCAGGTCGCGACGCCCGAGCTGGCGGGCGGCGTGGTGCCCGGCGTGACGGTCGACCTGCAGGGCACCCCCCGCATCACCATCGGCAGGCGGTAGGGGCCGCCCCGGTGCGGCGACCCGTCCCCGCCGGGGCCGGGTCGGCATCATGGCGGTGTGGAGAGCGCGCTCGGCGTCCTGGCGATCGTCCTGACCGTGGCGCTCGCCGCCGGGGCGTCGCGGCGGCTCGGGCTGTCCGCCCCGCTGGTGCTGGTGATGGTGGGCGTGGCGGCGTCGCTGGTCCCCGCGATCCCCACCTTCGAGCTCGACCCCCACCTGGTGCTGGTGGGCCTGCTGCCGCCGCTGCTGTACGCGGCCGCCATCCGGACGTCGCTGATCGACTTCGCGCGCGCACGCGACGCGCTGCTGCTGCTGGCGGTGGGGCTGGTGCTCGTGACCACGTTCGCCGTCGGGCTGGTGACGTGGTGGGTGCTCCCGTCGGTCACGTTCGCGGCCGCGCTCGCCCTGGGCGCCGTGGTGGCGCCCCCCGATGCCGTGGCCGCGTCGGCGGTGGCCCGCAAGGTCGGGCTGCCGAGGCGGGTGGTGACGGTCCTGGAGGGCGAGAGCCTGGTGAACGACGCGACCGCCCTGGTGGCCGTGACGGCCGCCACCGCCGCGATCACCTCGTCGGTCACGCCCGCGGAGGTGGCGCTCGACTTCGTGGTCGCCGCCGGCGGCGGCGTGCTGGTGGGGCTCGGCGCGACGTGGGTGCTGGCGGGGATCCGGCGCCGCATCGACGACCCGGTGCTGGACACGACGCTGTCGTTCACCGCCCCGTACGTCGCGTTCCTGCCGGCCGAGGCGATCGGCGCGTCCGGCGTGCTGGCGGTGGTGGTCACCGGCCTGCTGCTTGGCCACTCCTCCCACCGGCTCCAGAGCGCCGCGTCGCGGCTGTCGGAGGCGACGAACTGGCGGACCGTCCAGTTCCTGCTCGAGAACGCGGTGTTCCTGCTGATCGGCCTCCAGATCCGGCCGATCCTGCAGCACGTGGGCGACTCCTCGCTGTCGGCGTGGACGATCGCCCTGGTGTGCGTCGGCGCCCTGGGCGCGGCGATCGCGGTGCGGCTCGCGTACGTGATGACCGCGGTGTGGACGTACAAGCACGGCACCCGGCGGATGCGCCGCCAGGCGTGGGGGTGGCCGACCGGTGCCGTGGTGGGCTGGGCGGGGATGCGCGGGGTCGTGACCCTCGCCGCGGCGTTCCTGCTGCCGCCGGAGACGCCCGACCGCGAGACGCTCCAGCTCGCGGCGTTCGTGGTGGTCGCGGGGACGCTCCTGATCCAGGGGACGACCCTCCCGTGGCTGGTGCGGCGCCTGCGCCTGCCCGCGCCGAACCCCGCGGAGGACGCCCTGCAGGCGGCGGCGCTCATCACCGAGGCGTCCCGCGCGGGGCTGCGGCGGCTGGACGAGGTGGCCGGGCCGCGCGACCCGGCGGACGTGATCGAGGATCTGCGGCGCCGCGCGCGCCGCCGGGCCGACGGCGCGTGGGAGCGCCTGGGGCGCTCCCAGGACGAGATCGAGCCGCCCGCCGCGACGTACCGGCGCCTTCGCCTGCAGATGCTCGCCGCCGAGCGCGACACGGTCATCCGGGCGCGCGGCAGCGGGACGGTCGACGACGAGGTGCTGCGCGCCGCGATCACCGCGATCGACCTGGAGGAGTCGCTGCTCGACCCGGTGGAGGACGCCCCGGCGATCCGCGAGGGCGAGCTGCGGGTCGCGGCCGTCCGGGCGGGCGACTGCGCCCACCTGCGGGCCGCGCCGCTCGCGGTTCCGGCGCGGACGCCGGAGGGCTGCGAGGAGTGCCTGCGCGAGGGCCTCACGTGGGTCCACCTGCGCCTGTGCCTCACGTGCGGCCACGTGGGATGCTGCGACTCCTCGGTGGGCAGGCACGCGACACGGCACTTCCACGACACCGATCACCCGGTGATGCGCAGCATCGAGCCGGGTGAGGCGTGGCGCTGGTGCTACGTGGACGAGCACCTCGGATGAGCGCGGACGACCTCGACGCACGCATCGACGCCCTCTACGCCGGCCCGCCGGGTGAGTTCACCGCGGCGCGGAACGCCCTGGCGAAGGCGCTGAAGGAGCAGGGCGAGGCCGGGGAGGCGTCCCGGGTGGCGGCGCTGAAGCGGCCCACCAAGCTCGCCGCCGCGCTGAACCGCCTGGCCCGGGACCGGCCCGATGCGGTGGCGTCGCTGCTCGACGCGGAGGAGGCGCTCGCCGGGGCCCAGGGGGCCCTGCTGGACGGCTCGGGCGACGCGGCGGCGCTGGACGAGGCCGTGCGGGCCGAGGAGCAGGCGGTCGCCGCGCTCGCCTCCGACCCGACCGTGGCCGCCGCCCTGCGCGTCGCCGCGCGCCGCGAGGAGGAACGCGACGACCTGCGCCGCGGCCGCCTGGGCGCCGACCCGAAGCCCGACCTGGGGTCGGGCTTCGGCCTGGGGGGCGCCCCGCCCCCGAGACCCGCGCGGGACGACCCCCGCGACGAGGTCGCCGCCCGCCGCCGGGCGAAGGACGCGCGCGAGCGGCGGCAGGGGGCGGTGGCCGAGGCGCGCGAGCTGGCCGCGGCGGCAGCCCGC
>DASSBX010000012.1:0-2588 GCA_035698305.1 Miltoncostaeaceae bacterium
TCGATGAGGAGGCACAGGTCCCCGGAGCCGGGGACCGGGCGCTGCGCGTGCGGCGCGATCTCGGCGCCGGCGACGTGGAGGTTGATGCGCTGGGCGCCGAGCTGCAGCGCGCGCCGTCCCTCGCCGAACCGGACCTCCCGCGCCCCGAGCGCGGCGTAGAAGGCGACGGTGCGGTCCGGGTCCCGGACCGTCAGGACCACGTGGTCGAGGCCCCGGAGTCGCACGTCACCTCCGCGGACGGATCGTCCCGTTGGCGTCGATGCGCGGGGCGCGCGCGCCGAAGTCCTGGCGCGAGAGCGAGCGGACCTGCGTGATCCCGTTCCCGCCGGGGGCGGGGGTCCCCTCGCCGACCAGCAGGGTGGGCCGGAGGCGGCCGCGCTTGAACGAGCCGTCCGGGTTCAGCGTCACCTGCAGCACGCCGCTGGTGGAGAGGACGCCGCCGAGCGAGAACACGGCGTAGCCGGCGAAGTTGCCCATCGAGTACGCGATGAGGCGCTGCTTGTAGACCTCCATCCCGCGCATCACGTGGGGGCCGCTGCCCACCACCAGGTCGGCGCCCGCGTCGATCACGGCGTGGGTGAACCGGCGCAGGTCGCCGCGGTTCTCACCCAGGAACGTCTCGGTGCCCCGCGGCACGCGCGTCCGCTCGCGGCCCTCGGCGCCGCCGTGGAACGTCACGATCACGATCGGCGCGGTCCGCGCCGCCTGCCGCACCCGCCGCTGCGCCCGCGCGATGTCGGTCAGGGAGTCCGACCACGTGTACGACGCGAAGCCCAGGATCGCCACCTTCTGCCCGCCCGCCCGCACCGTCGCCTGCGTCCCCGGGCGCCCCGTGTTGCGGATGCCCACACGGCGCAGGGCGGCGACCGTGTCGCTCAGCCCGACCGGCCCGAAGTCGTTGGCGTGGTTGTTCGCCAGGTTCATCACCGTGAACCCCGCGTCCTTCAGCCGCTTCGCGTACGACGGCGGCGTGCGGAACGCGAAGCAGTTGGAGCTGCCGGCGCCGCACTTGGAGCTGCCGCGGGTGGTGAGCGTCCCCTCCAGGTTGCCGAGGACCACGTCGCCCACCAGCAGGTCGTCGACCTGGGAGAAGAACGACGCGCCCCGGTCGGCGGGCAGGCCGTACGGGAGGCTCCCCATCACCGTGTCGCCCACGTAGGTCACGTCGATCGGCTGGGCGCTCCGCGCCGGCGGCGCCGGCGTGGCGGCGGCGTCGGCCCGCTGGCCGTCGCCCGGGACGGCGGGCGTCTGCGCCGTCGCCGGGCGGCTCCCGTCGCCGCCGTCCCGGAACACCACCGCCAGCGCCACCGCCAGCAGCATCACCCCGATCAGGGCGAAGAACGCCTGCCGCTGGCGCCGGGTGCGCCGCCGCTGCGCGGCCCTGCGGGTTTGACGGTCGCCGGTCACGGCGGCGATCCTATGCCGCCCCGCGCCCGGCCCGCGCGGGGCCGGGTGGGCGGCGGCCGGGTGGAGGCGCGGTGGACGGTGTCCCGAGCGTGGCGGCGTGGCGGCACATCGATGCTCGGGAGGCCTTCGAGGTCGCCTTCCTCAGCCCTTCGCCGTCGGGTCTGCGCATCGACGGCCACACCGCCGCGGTCGAGGAGGGACGGCCGTTCGCGGCGCGCTACGCCATCCAGCTGGACCGCGGATGGCGCACCATCAGGGCCCACCTGTGGGGGCGCTCCCCGGACGGCCCGCAGGAGCGGCGGCTCGAGGCCGACGGCCGCGGCGGGTGGCGCGTCGACGGGGCGCCCGCGCCCGCGCTCGACGGCCTGCTGGACGTCGACCTGGAGGCGTCGGCGCTGACCAACGCCTTCCCCGTGCGCCGCCTGGCGCCGGCGGTGGGTGACGCGATCGACGCGCCCGCCGTCTACGTCCGGGCGCTCGACCTGGCCGTCGAGCGCCTCGAGCAGCGCTACGAGCGCCTGCCCGACGCGCCGGGCGACGGGGAGCGGTACGCCTACGCCGCGCCCCGGTTCGGCACGTCGTGCGCGCTGACGTACGCGCCGGACGGGCTCGTGGCGGACTACCCGGGCCTCGCCGAGCGCGTGCTGTAGGGCGTGACGCCCTCCCGGACGGCGAGCATCGCCTCGACCGCCTCGACCACGTCCTGCGCGGCGACGCCCGGGGCCACGTCGCGCACCCCGCCGGCCGTCGCCGCCAGCCCCGTCGCCCACGCGGCGTCGCGGCCCAGCAGGCGGGCGAGCCGGTCGGCGTCGAAGCCCAGCAGCACGCCCGCCTGGAGCAGCGCGCCCGTGCGCCGCCGGGTCTGAGACAGCCCCACCACCTTGCGGCCGCCGGCCAGCACCTCCCACGGGGACATCCCGCCGAAGCACGCGTCGGCGGCGGGTCCGGGGGCCGCCTGCGCCGCGCGGGCGCGCGGGAGCGTCAGCACCTCGACGTCCGGGACCCCGAGCGCCGTCAGTGCGTCGGCGAGCGCCGTACCCAGCCACCGGTAGGCGGCGACGACGTCGTCGGGGGCCAGCCGGTGGCCGCGCGGCAGCACCACGTCCAGCGCGAGCAGGTCGCGGTCCCACAGCACCGGCCCCCCGCCGGACGAGCGCTTCAGCACCTCGACGCCCTCCGCG
>DASSBX010000013.1:0-2168 GCA_035698305.1 Miltoncostaeaceae bacterium
GGGGGTGCGTCGCGCGCGCACCGGCCGCGACGGCCGGGTCGGCGCCGTCGTGGCAGCACAGCACCGTCGCGTCGGCGTGCGCGAGGATCGCGGTGGCCGCCGCCTCCCAGCGCATGAACGCCCGCCGCTCGGAGCCGGTCATCCCGGTCAGGTCCCAGTCGGCGGCCACCCGCACCCGGCCGTCACCCGCGCGCGCCGCGACCTGCCGGCGGATGTCGTCGAAGGCGACGCCCACCCGCGTCGACGTGATGCGGTTGGGGAGCCAGCCCACCGGGGCGTCGGCGCCGACCTCGCTCCGCACCGCCCACAGCCGGCGCGGGGACGCGACGACCATCGTCTCGTCCCCCGCCTCCACGCCCTCCCGCGCGAACGTGGTCAGGTGCGCCAGCAGCTCGTCCTCGCCGTGGTGGACCAGTGCCCGGTGGACGAGGCCGGGGGGCGTCGCAGCGTCCGGGGACCCCATCCCGCGACTGTACGCCCGGGGCGCGCCGGACGCTGCTCCCCGTCAGGGGGGGCCGGCGTCCCCCGCCTTCTCGCGCAGCGTCTCCAGGGCGCGGGAGATGAGCCGCGACACGTGCATCTGCGAGATGCCGAGCCGCGCGGCGATCTCCGACTGGTACATGCCGTGCTCGAACCTCAGGTGCAGGATCACCCGCTCGCGCGCCGGCAGCTGGTGCAGGCCGTCGGCCAGCGCCATCCGCTCCTCCACCAGCCCGTACCCGGGCTCGGTGGAGGGCAGGTCGAGGTCGCCCACGTCCTCCTCGTCGGTCACGCGGGTGAGCGAGCGCGGCCGGTACGCGGTGCGGGCCGCCAGCGCGTCGAGCACCCGGTCGAGCTCCATCCCGGTCTCCTCCGCGATCTCCGCCGCGCTCGGCGATCGCCCCAGCCGGCCCACGAGGACCTCGGCGGCGGAGTTCACGGTCGCCCAGTCGTCCTTCAGCCCCCGCGGCACGCGCACCGCCCACGCCTTGTCGCGGAAGTAGCGGCGGATCTCGCCGAGCACCGTGGGCGCGGCGAAGGAACGGAAATCGACACCGCGCCCCGGGTCGAAGCGGTCGGCAGCGCCGACCAGCGCGACCATGCCGACCTGCGTCAGGTCCTCCACCGGCTCGCCGCGGTCGGCGTACCGGCGGGCGAGGGCCTCCACGAACCCCACGTGATCCAGGATGAGCTGCTGGCGCTCGGCGGAGCGCGCGGGTGCGGTGGTCGGTCCGGTGGCCACGTGGAACCGCTGCCCCGGGCCTCAGGGGATGAAACCGGGAATGGTGCTGCTCGCCATCGCGTCGCACGCGCCGCGTTTGGCCGCGGTTCGCCCGGGTACCGGCCGCACCACTTCACCCCCCGGGGGTAGACCGCTTCCCACCAGGAGGACCAGCGTGCAGGTGCTCGGGGTCAACGCCGTGTTCCACGACCCGGCAGCGGCGATCGTGGTCGACGGCGCGACCGTGGCGGCGGCCGAGGAGGAGCGGTTCACCCGCCGCAAGCACGGCAAGGCGCCGGTGGCGTTCTCCACCTGGGAGCTGCCCGAGCAGTCGGCGCGGTGGTGCCTGGAGTACGCGGGGATCCGACCGGAGGACCTCGACGCGGTCGCCTACTCCTACGACCCCGCCCTGGCGGTCCCGCTCAACGGCGACGTGACGGCGCACGACTGGGAGGGGCTGCGGACCCTGTACGCACAGCGCGCCCCCCTGTTCCTGCGGACCGCCCTGCCGGGCCTCGACCCCGGGCGCGTCCGCTTCGTGCCGCACCACGTCGCCCACGCGGCGTCGGCGTACCTGGCCGCGCCCTTCGGCGACTGCGCGGTGATGGTGCTCGACGGCCGGGGCGAGCGGGCCTCGTACCTCGCGGGTCACGTCCGGGAGGGGCGGCTCCAGACGCTCGCGGTCCAGGAGCTGCCGCACTCGCTGGGCCTCCTCTACGAGGACCTGACGGGGTTCCTCGGCTTCCGGCGCTCCTCCGACGAGTACAAGGTGAGGGCGCTGGCCGCCTACGGCCGGCCGCGGCTGCTCGACCGGTTCCGGGAGATCGTCCGCGTGACCGACGACGGCGGCTTCGTCGTGGCGCCGGTCGACTGGGCCGCCCTGCGGGCGGAGCCGGAGGACCTGGCCGCGTCGGTGCAGGCGCGGCTGCAGGAGGTGCTGGTGGAGCTGGCGGTGTGGCTCCACGGC
>DASSBX010000014.1:0-6008 GCA_035698305.1 Miltoncostaeaceae bacterium
CCGCGTCGGCGCTCGCGGGCGATCCCCGCGCCGGCCTGGATGCGGGGCGGGTCGTCGCGCTGAGCGCCCGCACCGGCAACGCGGGCCTGGCGCGGATGCTGGCGCCGGCCGCGCGGCTCCAGCGCGAGCCGCAGGGCGCGCCGCCGGCCCAGAAGCACGCGCTCGACGCCGATGACCGCGGCCGGCTCGACAACGCCAAGGGCCTCATCGACAGGGCGAAGGCCAACAAGGACGTCGCGCTGAAGGCGCTCGACGCCTACAGCTCCCAGGCGCCGGGGTCTCTGACCACGCTGAAGACCAACGCGGACAAGAACCTCGAGATGCACAAGGCGGCGGCCCAGAAGGTCAACTACGTGATCGGCGAGGCGAAGGAGATCGCCAAGATCCAGGACGAGGTGCTGATGGCGATCGTGGGCGCCGCCCTCGGCGGCCTGGGCTCGGGCGCGCTCGAGCCCATCTCGGAGCACGTGTCCCAGATGGGCGAGCGCCTGACGGTGGGCGTGGGCGAGCTCAAGGAGTTCGGCATCGGCGCGCTGGTCGAGAAGTCCGGCGCCGGCGCCGGGGCGCAGAGCGCGGCCGGCATGGGGACCGGCGACGCGTCGGGGCCCACCGTGGACGAGAGCGGGTCGGAGAAGGAGCTCGCCTTCTACAAGAGCTTCTCGGCCCTGCACGCCAACTCCACCCGCCTCCTCGCCGTCGCGGTCGAGTGCGGCAAGATCGGCGAGCCGATCGGGAAGGTCACCGAGGCGATCGCCGGGATGCGCGACGCCGGCGTCACCCGCGCCGACTACCCGGTCGCCAAGCTCGACAAGGACGCCGCCACGCTCGAATCGGCGTCGCGCGCCCTGGCGGCCGCCGCCCCTGGCGTGACCCAGCTCCTCGCCGACCTGAAGGACCTCGCCACTCGGGCGACGCTCGTCGCGCCGAAGACCGCCCTCGAGGTCGAGAAGGACATCTGGAAGGCGTGGGCCTCGGGCCTCACCCCCAAGGACCGGGACCTCCTCGACCTGGACGGCATCGAGAAGTATCTGAAGCGCATCGGCATCTGGGGCGAGCTCGGGATCGACATCGGCGACTGGTTCTCCGACGACGAGGAGGGCCTGGCCACCGCCTCGGCGCTCGCCCAGCAGTGGATCCTGGAGCACCGGGGCGAGGCGGTGGAGTTCACCCGCCGCAGCTACGGCGTGTCCACCGTCCGCATCGACGGGGTGCGCGGCAGCCCGGACCTCCCGGCCACGCTCGACCCGGGCAGCACGGTCACCGCCTGGAAGGTGAAGGCCGCGATCGTCGGCGCCAAGGCGACGGGCGACATCGACTCGGGCGTGATCGCGAAGGCCGGCGCCACGAAGCAGACGATGGCCGAGTACCTCCTCACCCACGGGCACATCACGGTGCTGCTCCGCGGCTACGAGGATCTGACGGAAGGCGTCGCCGCGCCGGACTGACCGGCGCCCCCGGGCACCGCGCGCTGCCCGTTTGTCTGCCCCTTCGGTCATCCCCCGCGCCCGCGCGGGCCGCCGCGATCGTGGTCGGATGAGGGGGTCCCCCGCGCCGGAGGAGCACCGTGGCCACCACGTCGATCCGGGTCCCCCTCAACACGATGCTGGCCGACCTGGACGAGACGGCTCGCCGGCTGCTGCGCCGCGAGTTCACGGGACGGGGGTTCGACGGGGTCGAGATCGCGTTCGACGCGCCCAGCCGGGAGTGGTCGTCCCAGCTGTCCAACCCGACGGTCGACCTGTTCCTCTACGACGTGCGCCAGTCGGAGGACCACAAGCCCATCGACTGGGACATGCGCACCGGCGAGGACGGGCGCACGTGGGAGGCCCGGCCGCCGCTGCGCCTGACGGCGTCCTACGCCGTCACCGCCTGGACCCGCGAGGTCGAGGACGAGCACCGGCTGCTGTCCCAGGTGCTGGCGATCCTCTACGCCTACGACACCCTCCCCCCGGACCTCCTGGCCGGCGGGCTCGCCGACCCCGAGAACCAGCCGTTCCCGCTGCGCACGCGGGTGGCGGAGCCGCGCCAGTCCGGCAGCCCCGAGTTCTGGTCGTCCATCGGCGGCGCGTACAAGGCCTCGCTCGACTGGTCGGTGATCCTCTCCTGCGACTCCGGCGCGGCGATGGAGCGCGGCCCCGAGGTGCGGGTGCAGACCCTGCGCCTGCGCAACACCGACGGCGGGCGCGCCAGCGTCGAGGACCTCCACCGCGTGAACGGCGTGGTCCGCGACGCCGGCGGCGCGCCGGTGCCCGAGGCGTGGGTGGTGACGCTCGGCGGCCCCGGCTGGGTGGCGGCCGACGAGGACGGCCGGTTCGCGATCGGCCCGGTCCGCGCCGGCGTCCACCGCATCCGCGCCCGCGCGCCGGACGGCCGCGAGGGCGAGGCGGAGGTGCGCGTCCCCGGCCCCGCCACCGACGTGGTCGTGGGGGGCGACGCGTCCCGCAAGCGCTCGCGCGCCCGCTCATGAGCACCAACGGGCAGCGAACCGTGCCCGCAAGGCTGCCCGGCCGCCGCGTGCCGCGGGGCCCTTGCCGGGCGGAGGATCGCCCGTGTGTGCGACCCCCCTCCGTCCGCCGCGCGTCCTGCTGGGGCACCTCGCCCCGATGGTGCGCCTCGGAATGGCGCGCATGCTCGCTGACCGGGGGGTCGAGGTGACCGAGGAGTCGCGCGCGTCGGAGGTGCCGGGCAGGGCGGCCGCGCTCGCGCCGGACGCCATCGTGCTGCCCCTCGACGAGGGGACCACCGTCGAGCTCGGCCTGGCCCGCGCCGCCGCGCCCGGCGCGAAGCTCATCCTCTGCGCCCCGGACGAGTCGGAGATGCTCGTCTACGACGCCGGCCGGGCCGTCCCGCGCCGGGTCCTGGCCGGCATGCCGGGGGCGCTGCTCACCGAGCTGGAGAACGACCACCGACCCCGAGGGGGGGACTGACATGCCGACGTACCTGACGCCCGGGGTCTACGTGGAGGAGATCCCGTCGCAGTCGAAGCCCATCGAAGGCGTTGGGACCTCGATCGCCGCCTTCGTGGGCCTGGCCCCCGGCGGGCCCGTGAACACGCCGATGCGGATCTCGAACTGGACCCAGTTCGCCCGCCTCTTCGGCGACCCGTCGAACGCCGACGCGGGGCCGTTCATGTCGGGCGCCTACCTCGCCCACTCCGTCTACGGCTTCTTCCAGAACGGCGGGGGGCTCTGCTGGGTCGTCCGCGTCGGGGGGAACGGCGACGGCGACGGCCCCGCGCCCGCCCAGGCGGCCCTACCGGCCGCCGGCAACCCGTCGCTCGAGGCCTTCCGCGTCGTGGCGCTGCCCGGCGTGGAGGACAACGTGTCCGTCGAGATCGCCGAGGAGGCGGCGCCCGCGCCCGCCGAGGGCGACGGCGAGGGCGACGGCGGCGGGGGCGGCAAGGAGGCGGAGCCCACCTACCGCGTCGTGGTCACGGCCGGCAACGCGCGCGAGGAGCACGAGGGCCTCACCCTCAAGAAGGGCCGCAACAACATCGCCACCAAGGTCACCTCGGCGTCGAAGCTCATCGCCATCGAGGAGACGGGCGCGTCCCTCCCCGACGGCCAGCGGATCCCCGCCGCCGGCTCCTACAACCTGGTCGCCGCCGCGGTGGCGCCGACGGACCTCGGCCCCTCCGACTTCGAGGGCGACGTCGCCCGGCGCCAGGGCATCGGCGGCCTCGCCGCCATCGACGAGGTCACGATGGTCGTCGTCCCGGATCTCATGACGCTGGGCGACGACACCCAGGTCCGCGACCTCCAGGGGAAGATCATCGCCCACTGCGAGAACGCCGGCGACCGCATGGCGATCCTCGACGCCCCGCCGGACATGCTCCCCCAGGACATCCTCGAGTGGCGGATGGACACGGCGGGCTACGACTCGAAGTTCGCGACGCTCTACTACCCGTGGATCGAGGTGATGGACCCGCTCACCAACCGCCCGATGGTGGTGCCGCCGAGCGGCCACGTCGCGGGCGTGTGGGCGCGCACCGACGGGACGCGCGGCGTCCACAAGGCGCCGGCGAACGAGGTGGTGCTGGGCGCCAACGGCCTGGCCTTCCAGGTGACGCACGACGAGCAGGGCGGCCTCAACACCAACGGCATCAACTGCATCCGCGCCTTCTCCGGCCGCGGCATCCGGATCTGGGGGGCGCGCACGCTCTCCAGCGACCCCGAGTGGCGGTACGTGAACGTCCGCCGGCTCTTCAACTACATCTCCGAGTCGATCATCGAGGGCACCCAGTGGGCGGTCTTCGAGCCGAACGACCAGCGCCTGTGGACGCGGCTGCGCATCTCGAGCGCCAACTTCCTGACGCGGGTGTGGCGGGACGGGGCGCTCTTCGGCGCCACTCCCGAGCAGGCCTTCTTCGTGAAGTGCGACGAGGAGACCAACCCGCCGGACGTCGTCGAGGCCGGCCAGGTCGTCATCGAGATCGGCATCGCGCCGGTGAAGCCGGCCGAGTTCGTCGTGTTCCGCATCAGCCAGTTCACCGCGGGCGCCGCCGAGGTCTCGGCGTAGGTCCCGTCCACCGCTAGCGAAGGAGGAGCTCACCGATGCCACCCAAGGAGCCGCGCCCGCCCTCACGATTCCGCCTCGACCTGGGCGGCAAGGAGGGGATCGGCAACTTCCGCGAGTGCACGGGGCTGGACTCGGAGACGACCGTCATCGAGCACACCTCGGTCGACGCGAACGGCAACCCGATCATCCGCAAGGTCCCCGGCGCCCTGAAGTGGTCGAACATCACGCTGAAGCGCGGTGTCGACGAGAGCCAGGACCTGTCCAACTGGCGCAAGCAGGTGCTCGACGAGGGCCCCGACAGCGCCCGCGTCGACGGCTTCATCGAGATGCTCGACTACAACGGCACGCCCATCAAGCGGTACAAGTTCCTCCAGGGCTGGCCCATCAAGTACACGGGCGTCAGCTTCGACCCGAAGAGCAGCGACGTGGCGGTGGAGGAGCTCCAGATCTGCCACGAGGGGCTCGAGGTCGAGTAGCGGCGGCCGGCCGGGGACGCGGCGATGCGGACGGAGATCGCCTTCACGCTCCCCCGGGGCTGGGTGGACGCCTCGGGGGAGACCCACCGTGAGGGGCGGATGCGCCTCGCGACGGCCCGCGACGAGATCGAGCCCCTGCGCGACCCGGCGGTGCGCGAGAACGAGGCGTACCTCGGGGTGCTGCTGCTCGCCCGCGTGGTCACCAGCATCGGGCCGGTGACGGACGTGACGCCGGAGATGATCGAGGGGCTGTTCGCCGCCGACTTCGACCACCTCCAGAAGCTGTACGAGCGGTTGAACACCGACGGGGAGGCGGTGGGCGCGATCTCGTGCCCATCGTGCGGCCACGCCTTCGAGGTCGACCTGACCGAGATCCAGGACGGCCGCCTGGGGGAATCATGAGGCCGTCCCCCGACGGACTGCTCGGGGAGACGGCCCGCCTCGCCTACCACCTGCACTGGCCGCTCGACACGATCCTGGACCTGGAGCACCGTGACCGGCGGCGGTTCCTGGACGAGGCGGAGGGCCTGGCGGCGACCGGCGGCGCGGAGGCGTGGTGAGCGGCCCCGGCATCGGCGCCCCCCTCGGGGGCCCCATCGGGGGCGGCTGGAATCCCGCGGGGGGCCGGCTCGGCGGGCGCGTCGCCTCCCGGCGCATCGGGGCGCTGAGCGCCGTCGGCGGACGCGCCATGGCCCGCGCCGTGTCGGCCCGGCGCACCCCGGCGGGCCGTCCCACGGCGCTGCGCCTCGCGCCCGGCCGGGCGGTGGTCGCCCGCGCGCCCCGGCACGCGCCGGCGGCGCCGCCGATGCCGGCGGCCGACGCCGGCCCGCCGCCGGGCCTGAGCGAGTTCGCGTGGGAGTGGATGTACGGCGGCCGTCTGCCGGACGACGCGGTGCCCTTCAGCGGCGTCGCCGCGGGCGGGGCGCCGGAGCGGCCGCCCGAGCGCCCCGCCACCCCGCCGGCGGCGTCCGCCCCCGCCCCCTCCCCTCCCCCCTCGCCCCCCGCGCCGGGCGG
>DASSBX010000015.1:0-5120 GCA_035698305.1 Miltoncostaeaceae bacterium
CGCCAGGAACCGCTCCAGCCCCAGGTCGCCGCGGGCGGGGGCCGTCCACTCCCGCAGCTCCTCGATCGCCTGCGCCGTGGGCCGCACGACGCCGGTCTCCAGGTCGATCAGCCCGCCGGTGAGGCCGTGGCGCTCGGCGCGCCACACGTTCTCCTCGATGAGCCCTGTGGCGTGCGCCGGCAGCGGGCGGCCCGCGTCCAGGTCGGCGGCGAACGCGGCGATGCAGGCCATCGCGAGCGCTGCGACGGCGAGGGCCTCGGCCATGTCGGTCTGGCCGTCGCAGATGCGCACCTCGATGGTGCCGAAGCTGTGGTGCGGCCGCACGCTCCACCAGATCTGGGTGCTCTCCACGACCGATCCGGTGTCCTCGAGCAGCTGCACGAAGCGCGCGTACTCGTCCCAGTCGCGGTAGGCGTCGGGGATCCCGCAGCGCGGGAAGCTCTTGGTGAACACCTGGGTCCGCGTGGAGTGGAGCCGCGTGACCCGCCCCCCGAACACCGCCGAGTTGGCCGACAACGCCAGGAGCTCGGGCAGGACGCTGCGCATCGCGGTGCAGACCGCGATGGCGCGATCCGCCCCCCGCACGCCAACGTGGAGGTGCAGGGACCAGGTGTTGTTGGTCCAGGCGACGTAGCCCAGCTCGCCCTCCACCCGGCGGTAGTGGGGGGTGTCGATGATCCGCTGCTCCTGCCACGGGCTGAACGGATGGACGCCGGAGATGCCGACGGCGATGCCGAGGCGCTCGGCGAGCGCGATGGTGGCCAGGCGGCCCTCCACCAGCTCCAGGGCGGCGGCGGGGAACGAGACGTGGCGGCCGGTGCGGAACTCGATCTCGCTGGCGATCAGCTCGCCGGCGAGGCGGTCGCGGAAGGGCTCCGGGGCGGCGTCCATGACGTCCTCGAAGCGGTTCGTCAGCGCGAGGGTCGCCGGGTCGAGGAGCTGGTACTCCTCCTCGATGCCGACCGTCAGGTCGGTCGACGCCTCGAAGCGATCGCGTGCGCCGGCCAGGATGCCGGAAGAAGCGTCTCCGTGGGCCATCCGGCGGCGAGTCTAGCAACGGACCCGCCGGCGGCCCCGGCCCGGGGCACGCGCTACTCGGGCTCCGCGCCCACGTGGACGGCGCCCCGCCCCGATGCCTTGGCGGCGTACATCGCCTCGTCGGCCCGCGCCAGCACGGAGTCCGGCTCGTCATCGGCCTCGATGCGCGCGAGGCCCACGCTGGCGCTGACGGGCCCGGCGGCGCCGGCGACCTCGTGCACGGCGCGCACCAGCATGTGGGCGATGGCGGAGCCCGCCTCCTCGTCCGCGCCCACGAGGAGGGCGGCGAACTCGTCGCCGCCGAGGCGGCCGAGCGTGTCGCTGCGGCGCAGCCGCGCCGCGAGCGCCTGCCCCACGGCCCGCAGCAGCTCGTCGCCGGCGGCGTGACCGTCGCGGTCGTTCACGTCCTTGAAGCGGTCCAGGTCGATCATCGCCAGCATCGCGGCCTCGCCGGTGCGGGCGACCCGCCCGATCTCGCGGCGCAGCTCCTCGTGGAAGCGGCGGCGGTTGTAGAGGCCGGTCAGGTGGTCGCGCTCGGCCTGCTCCCGCAGTCGCACCTCCAGCTCGCGGCGCTCGCTGATGTCCTGGATCTGCGAGATGAAGTGCAGGGGGACGCCGTCGGCGTCGGTCACCAGGGACACCGCCAGGAGCGCCCAGATCACCCGGCCGTCTGCGCGGACGTAGCGCTTCTCCATCGTGTACTCGGCCCGCTCGCCGCGCAGGATCGCCTCGATGAGCGCCATGTCGGCGTGGAGGTCCTCCGGGTGGGTGATGTCCTGGAACGACAGGGCCAGCAGGTCGTCCTCGCAGTGGCCCACGAGGTCGCACAACGCCCGGTTGACCCGCAGGAAGCGCCCGTCGACGCCGACGATGGCCATCCCGATGGGGGCGTGCGCGAACGCGCTGGTGAACTGCTCCGTGGCCCGCCGCAGCGCCTCGTCGGCGGCGCGGCGGCGGCGCATGTCCCGGGTGGTGCTGAGCAGCGCCACCGGCGCCCCGTCGCTGGCGCGGAGCAGGGCGAGCGTGCCGCGGACCGGGATCCACCCGCCGTCGGGCGCGAGCGCCCGGAACTCGCCGCTCGCCGCCTCGCGGCCCTCGAGCAGCTCCAGCCGCAGGCGCCGGCGGGCCGCGACGTCGTCGGGGTGGATGAAGTCGAACGCGGACCGCCCGACCATCTCGCCGGGGGACCAGCCGTACACCCGCTCGCAGGCCGGCGAGACGTAGACGTACCGGTTCTCCATGTCCAGGCGAGCGACGACGTCGCCCGACTGCTCGGCGAGCAGCCGGAAGGCGTCCTCGTTGCGGCGCTGCTCGGCGGCGGCCTCCTGCTCGGCGGTCACGTCGACCAGCGCGGTGACCACCCTGCGCCCCGCGCCGCCGGGGCCGTGGACCGGGACGGCGTCGGCCGCCACCCACACCAGCGCGCCGTCGCGGCGGCGCACCCCCATCGTGACGTCGCGCTGCGCCTCGCCGGTCCGCAGGGCGCGGCCCGTGGGCTGGTCGCCCGGCGCCAGGACGGTCCCGTCCGGGCGCACGGCGCGCCACCCCGGCTCGTGCGCCGTGGCCGCTGCGGCCGCCGCCGGGTCGAGGCCCAGGAGCTCCATGCTGCGCCGGTTGGCGGCGACCAGGCGGCCGTCGCCGTCGTGCACCAGGACCGCCTCCAGGAGCCCGTCCTCCGCCTCGCGGCGGCGGACGTCCCTGCGGCGGCAGAGGTCGGCGAGGACGTCCCGCGCGGCGGGATCCTCGCGCATCCTCGCCCCGCCGGCGCCGGTGAGCGCCGTACCCTCGACGATCCGGGCGAGGCCCCAGTCGGCGACGGCCGCGCGCGGCGCGGGCCGGTCGCCCTCTGGGGGGCTCATCAGCTCAGATAGAAGTAGAGGGCGTACAGCAACTCGACCGCCGGGCTCGAGGTGTGCACGGTCACATCGGAAGGGACCGTCAACAGCGCATCGGAGTAGTTGAAGATGATCTTGACCCCGGCGGCCACCAGATCGTCGGCCACCTCCTGGGCCGCCGCGGCGGGGACCGCGAGGACGCCCACCATCACGCCGTCGCCGGCGACGGCGTCCTGCATCTCGCGGTAGTGCCGCACGGTGGTGTCCCCCACCCGAGTGCCCACCCGGTCCGGGTCGACGTCGAAGATCGCCGAGATCCGGAACCCGTGGTCGGCGAACACGCCCGAGCCGGCGATCGCCTGCCCCAGGTTCCCCGCGCCGAACAGGGCGATGTTGTGCTGGCCGGAGGTCCGCAGGATCTTGCGGATCTGCTCGATCAGCGAGTCGATGTCGTAGCCCACGCCTCGCTTGCCGAACTTGCCGAACCCGGAGAGATCCCGGCGGATCTGGGTCGGGTTGACGTTCGTGTACTCGGAGATGGCCTGCGAGGAGATGCTGTTCTTGCCCATCTTCTTCGCCTGGGTCAGCACCTGGAGGTAGCGCGACAGGCGAGCTGCGACCCCGAGGGTCAGTCGATCAGTGGCCATCCGTCCGGGACCCTCTCACGAAGCTTGTGACACGTTGAACAAGTATCCGCCCCAGAGAACCCGTCTGCAAGTGGCGTCTGCCACGAGATCGGGCGCCGGACGCGGCGCGGAATCGCCAGGATCCGGGGGTCAGCCCCGGATGCCGAACGCGGCGCTGCGCACCGTGAGCCGCCGCCCGTCGGGGCCGGTCGCCTCGGCCCGCACGCGGTAGCGGCCGGGGGGCACCTCCAGCCCGTCGGCGAGCCGGGGGGAGATCAGGAACCGGTACGTCCCCGCGGGAAGCGCCGCCCCCGCCTTCGCCCCGGTCACGGAAAGCGGCGTCCCGCCGTCCTCGGGGAGCAGGCTCAGCCGCAGCCCGTGCAGGCGGACGCTCCGCAGGCGGCCGTCGGCACGGCGCAGCAGGCCCACGCGGACCCGGACCTCGGCGACGCCGCCCTCCGTCCCCACCCGCAGGTCGCCGAGCGCGTCGTCCGGCGTGCGCGCGGGGCGGGCCGGCAGCACGGGGGCGGCGCCGCGCCGGTGGCGGGCGCGGTCGCGGACCACCAGGCGGCCGGAGCCGCTCCCCAGGGGCACCCGAACGCGGGCGCGGCCGGAGGCGGGGACGGTGACGGCGCCCACGCGCCGCTCGCCCGCGCCCGTGCGGAGCCACAGCGTGTACGCGCCGGGGGCGCCCTCGAGGTCGCTCAGCGTCACGGTCGCGCGGGCCCCGCCCGCGCCGGTCGTCGCGGCGGCGATGATGGCCGGCTCGATCCGGATCGCCCGCGGCGCCGGCGGGGCCAGCATCCCCGCGCCCTGGCGCGCGGCGGCGACCCCGGCGAGGGGCCGGGCGGACTGGATCAGCAGCGAGCGGACCGCCCCCGGCCCGAGCTCGGGCCGGTCGACGCGCAGGCGCAGGACCGCGGCGGCGACGGCGGCGGCCGCGGCGCTCGTGCCGGTGAGCGGCGCCACCTGGGGGCTGCCGTCGACCGCGCGGCCCGGCCACGCCGCCTCGCGGTCGACGGAGGGCGCGACGAGGTCGGGCTTCTGGCGCCCGTCGGCGGTGGGGCCCCACGACGAGAACGACGCCACCCCCACCGGCGCCGCGGCGAGCGGGTCGGCGGTCAGGCTCACGCGCAGGTCCGGCCGGGTGTCGGCGAGGCGCAGCAGCGCGCCGCCCTGCCGGGCGCCGAGGCCGACGACGGGGATCGGCAGGCCCATGTCGCCGGGCACCGCCGGGAACGCCGCGTCGCCGTCCTCGTCCCACACCAGCAGCGCGCGGGCGCCCGCGGCGGCGGCGCGCCGGGCGGTCTCGGCGAGCGGGGCGTCGCCGCGGGCCACGAGCACCAGCGCCCCGAGGGCGCGGCTGCCGCCCGACGCGGTGCGGAAGTCCTCGTCGCGTCCCCCTTCGGCCAGGCCCGCGTCGTCGCGAAGGGCCACCACGGGGTACTCGCCGGCGGGCGGCGCGGCGCCCATCAGCGGCAGGGTCGCGAGGCGGGCGCTCGCGGGACCCAGGCGGGCGTCGAGGTGGGCGGTGCGCGGGCCGGCGCCCGCGGACGCCCCGCCGACCGCCAGCACCGTCCTCCCCGCCGCCGGGCCGCCGACGGCGCCGGGGCGCGCGAAG
>DASSBX010000016.1:0-2826 GCA_035698305.1 Miltoncostaeaceae bacterium
GGGACGTCCTCCTCCATGCACCCGGTGCCCAGGGCGGCGCACGCCTCGGCGATCGCGCGCTCCGCGTCGGCCGCATCGACGGTCGCCGTCAGGCGGACGAGGCTGGCGTCGCTCACGCCCGCCCTCCCTCCGGGGGGCCGCCGACCCTCCGTTCGGACGTTCCGCCCGCCGGGTGGGCGACCCCACACTCGCGAGAGCCCGCGATCCACCCTCGAGAGGAGCCCGTCCGATGCACGCCGCACCCGTCCTCGCCGCGCTGGCCCTGCTCGCCGGCGGCGCCGCGATGCTGCCCGCGACGGGCCACGCGAAGACGCCGCCGCGCCTCATCACGGCGCACCACGTCCAGTCGGTCTCGTGCGTCCCCGGGGCGGCCAACACCGTGCGGGCGGCGGTCGCGATGCGGATGACCGTCGTGAACTACAGCGGCATCGGCGACTGGGCGGATCACATGGAGATGAAGGCGCGCCTGGAGTCCACTGCGCCCGGCATCAACATCCACTCCAATTGGAAGAAGCAGAAGACGCCGTACCTGATCCAGGACAAGCGCCACGCCTACAACATGCGGGTCGTGACGGACAACAAGGGCGGCTCGGCCGGCTGGCGCGTGCACGTGAAGCTCATCTGGCACCGGCCCGCCCCGATCCGCAACGTCACGAAGGACCTCTACCTGCCGTTCAACGCGTCGTGCGCGCCGCAGACGGGCGGAGGCGGCATCACCGGCGCCAGCCCCTGACACGCGCCGCCCAGCGCGCGGTCCCGCCCTCTTCCTCGACCCGACTCCCGAAAGGCCTCCGCGATGACGACCACCACCATCGCCCACCGTCGCGCACGGTGCCGCGCCGCGACATTGATCGCCCTCGCGGCCCTGACCGGGGCCGCGGCCGCGCTCCCTGCGGCGGGAGCCGCGAAGGCACCCCGGCTCGTCAAGGCGTACCGGGTCACATCGGTCGCGTGCGTCCCGAGCGCCGCCAACACGGTCCGGGCCGACGTCCGGGTGTTCATGAGCGTCGTCAACTACAGCGGCATCGGCGACTGGGCCGATCACATGGAGGCCAGGGCGCGGCTCGAGTCGACGAAGCCGGGGCTCAACATCCACTCGAACTGGAGGAAGTGGAAGACGCCGTACCTGACCCAGGACAAGCGGCACGCGTACAACATCCGCCTCATCACGGACAACAAGAGCGGGACGGCCGACTGGCGACTGCACGTGAAGCTGATCTGGCACCGGCCCGCCCCCATCCGGAACGTGACGAAGGACGTGTACCGCGGGTTCGACGAGTCGTGCGCACCCCAGACCGGCGGTGGCGGCATCCCGTTGCCGGCGGCGCCCGCGCTCCCCAGCCCCGGCGCGGGGTGAGCGCCTAGCGGAAGGCCGATTTGAGGCGGTCGAAGAAGCCCTCGTCCTCGCGGTAGCTGCGCTCGTCGAGCTGTTCGGAGAGCTTCTCGACCGCCTTGCGCCCCTCCTCGGTCTGGACCTTCGGGACCCGCACCTCCACCACCACGCGCTGGTCGCCGCGACCGCGCCCGTTGAGGGCGGGGAACCCCTTGCCGCGGAGGACGTACTCGTCGTTGGGCTGGGTGCCGGGACGCAGCTCGACGTGCGCCTCGCCCTCCACGGTGGGCACGGTCACCGTCGACCCGGTCATCGCGTCGGTGACCGGCACGGCGACCCGGGTGACGACGTCCAGGCCCTCGCGGCGGAAGCGCTCGTCCTCGGCGACCTGCACCTGCACGTAGAGGTCGCCTGCCGGGGCGCCGCGCTCGCCGGCCGCGCCGCGGCCCGGGATGCGGATGCGCTGGCCGTTGGCGATGCCCGCGGGGACGTCCACCGTGAGCTGCTGGGTGGTGGGCCGCCGGCCCGAGCCGCGGCAGTCGGCGCACGGCTCGGCGGGCCGCTCGCCCTGGCCCTGGCAGTCGGGGCACACGGAGGTGCGCAGGAACTGGCCGAACGGCCCCCGTGACACCTGACGCACCTGGCCCTGCCCGCCGCACGTCTCGCAGCGGGTCATGTGGGTGCCCGGCTTCGCCCCGAGCCCGTCGCACGTCTCGCAGACGCCGACGATCCCGTACTCGAGCGGGCGGGTCGCCCCCTGGGCGGACTCGGCGAACGTGAGCTGCACCGCCACCGCGACGTCCTCGCCGCCCCGGCTGCCGCGCGTGCCCCGCCCGAAGACGTCGCCGCCGAAGAACGCGTCGAACAGGTCCTGGAACGACCCGAAGTCGGAGAAGTCGGCGCCGCCCTGGCGGCCGCGCAGGCCATCGTGGCCGTAGCGGTCGTACAGCCCCCGGGCCTCGGCGTCGGCGAGCACCTCGTAGGCCTCGGCGCACTCCTTGAACCGCGCCTCCGCCTCCGGTTCCGGGTTGACGTCCGGGTGGAGCTCGCGGGCCTTGCGCCGGAAGGCCTTCTTGATCGCCGCCTCGTCCGCGTCCCGCGGGACGCCGAGGATCTCGTAGTAGTCGCGCTTCATCGAGGTCGTCCGCGCAGAGTAGCAAGGGGGGCCGCGCCCCCACCCCAGCGTCATCGGCGCCGCCGGGCGGCGCCTGAACCTGGCGGCGCATCCAGGTCGGCCTCGACGACCGGGGAGGCGCGCGACGGGCCGGCCAGGGGCTATCGTGCGGGCCCGCCATGGAGGAACGGACCAACGCGTCGGCGCGGCGGGGGCTCCCCGCCGTCGCCGCCCTGCTGAGCGCGCTCGCCCTGGCCGGGCCGGCGGCGGCCCAGAACCTGGGCGCACCCGATGCGCCGCCCGCCGCCACCCCCAAGCCCACCCCGACCGAGGTGGCGCCGGCGCCCGCCCCGGCGCCGACGCCCGCCCCGACGCCCAC
>DASSBX010000017.1:0-2116 GCA_035698305.1 Miltoncostaeaceae bacterium
TGGTCTACGACGCCCACCTCGGCGGGATCCCCGCGTCGGTGATCGGGATCGAGTCGCGCCCCATCCAGCGCCACCGCTTCCTGCCGGCCGACGGGCCCGACCAGTGGACCGCCGGCACGCTGTTCCCGCTGTCGTCGAAGAAGGTGGCGCGCGCGATCAACGCGGCGAGCGGCAACCGCCCCGTGGTGGTGCTCGCCAACCTCTCGGGCTTCGACGGCTCGCCGGAGTCGCTGCGCAAGTGGCAGCTCGAGTACGGCGCCGAGATCGGCCGGGCGGTCGTCAACTTCGACGGGCCGATCGTGTTCTGCGTGGTGTCGCGGTACCACGGCGGCGCCTTCGTCGTGTTCTCGGCGGCGCTGAACGACCGGATGGAGGTGCTGGCGGTCGAGGGCTCCTACGCCTCGGTCATCGGCGGCGCGCCGGCGGCGGCCGTGGTCTTCGCCGGGGACGTCGCCGCGCGCACGGAGGCCGACGAGCGCGTCGTCTCCCTGCAGGCGCGCATGGAGGCCGCCGACGACGCCGACCGGCCGCGGCTGCGGGCGGAGCTCGAGGACGTGCGGGCGGCCGTCCGCTCCGAGAAGCTCGGCCAGGTGGCCGCCGAGTTCGACGGCATCCACAGCGTGGAGCGCGCCCTGGAGGTGGGCTCGGTCGACGCGATCATCCCCGCCGCCGACCTCCGCCCCCGGCTGATCGACTCCCTGGAGCGCGGGCTCCGCAACGGCGACGGCACCTGACCCGGAGCGGGCCTACCCCCGGGCGGCGTCGCCGAACAGGTCGCGCGCGATCACCAGCCGCTGGATCTCGCTGGTCCCCTCGTAGATCTCCGTGATCTTGGCGTCGCGGTAGAGGCGCTCGGCGGGGTACTCGGCGGAGTAGCCGTAGCCCCCGAGCGTCTGCACCGCCACGTCGGCGGCCCGCACGGCGACCGACGACGCGAACAGCTTGGCCTTCGCGCCCGCCGCGCCGTGGGGCAGGCCCGCGTCCCGCAGCGCGGCCGCGTCGTAGGTGAGCAGGCGCGCCGCGTCGAGCATGGCCGCGACGTCCGCGATCGGGAACTGGAGGCCCTGGAACCGCGCGATCGGGCCGCCGAACGCCTGCCGCTCCTTCGCGTACGACACCGCCAGGTCCAGGGCGGCGCGGGCGATGCCGCACGCCTGGGCCGCGATCGTGATGCGGCCGCCGTCGAGGGTCGCCAGCGCGAGCTTCAGACCCTCGCCCTCGGCGCCCAGCATCGCGTCGTCGTCCACCCGCAGGCCGTCGAACGCGAGCTCCACCGTGGAGGACGTGTGGAGGCCCATCTTCGGCATCTCGCGGCTCACGGTCAGGCCGGGCGCCGACTCGCTCACGAAGGCGCTGACGCCCTTCGCCCCCGGGCCGCCCGTGCGGGCGAAGATCACGAACAGGTCGGCGATCCCGCCGTTGGTGATCCACTGCTTCGACCCGGAGATCGACCAGGCGTCGCCGTCCCGCTCCGCCCGTGTGCGCAGCGACGCCGTGTCCGAGCCGGCCTCCGGCTCGGTGAGGGCGTAGCAGCCGATCACCTCGCCGGTGGCGAGGCGCGGCAGCCAGCGCCGCTTCTGCTCGTCGGTGCCGGCGCGGACGATCGGCGCCGCCGCCAGCCCGCTCTGGACCGCGACGGCCACCGACGTGCCGGCGTCGGCCGCCGCGAGCTCCTCGACGACGATGCACAGGGCGGTGGCGTCCAGGCCGGGCCCGCCGTACTCCTCGGGGATCGTGACGCCGAGCAGGCCGGTCTCGCCGAGGGCCCGGATCGCGTCGCGGGGGATCTCGTGACGCTCGTTGAGGTCGGCGGCCCGCGGCGCGACCTCGCGCTCGGCGATCTCGCGGACCAGTGTCTGGACCTCGCGGTGGGTGTCGCTCAGGTGAGGGGGCATGGGCGGGATCCTCACATCCCGATATTCGGATGTCAATCAATCGGAACATGCAGTATCGTGGGCGGCGTGACGACGCGGAGCACCGGGGCGGCCGACCGGATCGACGACCCCGTCGAGAAGGCGCGCCGCCAGTGGGGGGCGCGGCACCCGGACGAGTCCGGGTTCACCGTGCTGGTCTCGCTGCTGCGCACCTACGCCCTGGTGCTGCGCGACCTGGAGCG
>DASSBX010000018.1:0-3573 GCA_035698305.1 Miltoncostaeaceae bacterium
GCGCGCGCGGTCGCGGACGGGCGCGCGCCGGTGGTGGTGGCGGTCGCGGGGGCGGCGCGCCTCGGCCCGCGGAGGGACGTCCCCGTGGTGCTGGTGGCGCCCCACGAGGGGCTGCGCGCGCTGCACGAGGCACTGATGGACGCGCTGGAGGGCGCGGGCGTCGACCTGGGCCACGCCCGTCACGTGCGGGGGGACTTCACCCCCCACGTGTCGGTGCGCCGCCGGGCCGCCGGGCCGCCGCCGTTCGCGCCCGGCGACGCGCTGGCCGTCGACCACGTCGCGCTGCTGCGCCGCGGCGACGGGACCGTGGTGGTGGGGCGGGCGCCGCTCGGCGGGCCGGGTTAGCCGGCCTTCGGCGGGGCGCCGTACTCCTCGTCGGTCACGTGGTCGCCCCAGGCCGCGGCGCTGCCGTCGTCGCCCACCTCGTGCATCGCCAGGTGGGTCATGAGCCGGTCGGGGGCGGCGCCGTGCCAGTGGTCCTCACCGGGGGCGAAGAACACGCGGTCGCCGACGCGGATCACCTCGACCGGCCCGCCGCGGCGCTGCGCCCGCCCCTCGCCCTCGGTGACCCAGATCGTCTGGCCGTGGGGGTGGGTGTGCCACGCCGTGCGGGCGCCCGGCGCGAAGTGCACGCTGGCGGCCGCGAGCCGCGCGCCGTCCGCCGGGGCGGCGACCGCGTCGATGAGCACCGTGCCCGTGAACCAGTCGGCGGGCCCGGCCGTGGTGGCGGCTCCTCCGCGAGTGATCTCCATGGCTCCTCCTTCGTCAGCGATCCGCCGGGTGGGTGCGGATCCAGTGGTCGGCGATGTCGATGCGGCGGCACACCCACGCGCCGCCGCGGGCCCCCACATGGTCGAGGAACCGCGCGACGCCCGCCGCCCGGGCCGGTTGGCCGGAGATGCGGGGGTGCAGGCCCACGCTCATCATCGCGGGGGCCGTGGCGCCCTCGGCCCACAGCACGTCGAACGCGTCGCGCAGCAGCGCGAAGAGGTCGTCGCCGGTGCCGGCGACGCCGCCGGCCACCAGGCGGGCGTCGTTGGTGACGAGGGAGTACGGCACCACCAGGTGGGCCCGCCCGGCGACGCGGACCCAGAAGGGCAGGTCGTCGGCATAGGAGTCCGAGTCGTAGCGGAAGCCGCCCTCCTCGACGAGCAGCTGCCGGGTGGCGGGGCTCACGCGGCCGGTGTACCAGCCCACCGGCCGCCGGCCCGTGGCCGCCTCGATCGCCGCGACCGTGCGGCGGATGCCGTCGCGCTCCTCGTCCTCGGGCACGTCGCGGTGATCGATCCAGCGCCACCCGTGGCCGGCCACCTCGTGACCCAGCCGCGCCAGCTCGGGCCCGAGCTCCGGCTGCCGCGCGATCGCCCGCCCCACCGCGAAGACGGTGAGGGGCAGCCCGCGCTCCTCGAACATGCGCAGCAGCCGCCAGACCCCCGCCCGCGCCCCGTAGTCGAACAGGCTCTCGACGCCGGTGTGCCGCATCCCCGGGCGCGCCTCCGCCCCCGACAGGTCGTGAAGGTACGTCTCGTGCGCCGGATCGCCGTCGCCGGGCGACCGCTCGCCGCCCTCCTCGACGTTGAGCACGACGCTCACCGCCACGCGGGCCCCGCCCGGCCACCCGGCGCCCGGGCGGCGGCGGCCGTGGCCGCGCAGGTCGCGGGGATACGGGTCGCCCACGCCGCTCACCCCAGCTCGAAGGTGGTCACGCCGTACACCTCGTGCAGCGGCAGGTGCGGCGGGGGGCCCAGGTACATGCGGGCGCAGCCGAACACCTCGCGCATGCCGTGCCGGGCGGCCAGGGCGCGGGCCGCGGCGTTGCGCTCGGGCACATCCAGGAACAGCGGCGCGCCCGCGGCGTGGTCGGCCAGGCCGCGGAACAGGTCCTCGGCCACGGCGGGATCGGCGGCGAACAGCGGGCCGAGCTTGAAGCCCCGCCGGCACGGCCGCACCACCCCGTACCCGCGGATCGCGCCGCCGTCGACGGCGGCGAGCGCCCGCGCGCCCGGCTGCGCGATCCAGCGCGCCACGAACCCGGGCCGCGGCGCCGGGAAACGGCCGGCGTCGTACGCCGCGAGCTCGGCGGGCGGCAGGTCGCGCGCGTCGACCAGCCGCGGCGCGAGGGGGGCGGGCGCGCCGACGCCCTCCATCCGCAGGTCGCGCCCGGCGAGCGCGAAGCCTCCGCGTTCGTAGAACCCCTGCATCGCGAACACGCCGTCCATGCCGATCGCGGCGCCCGGGCGCAGCCGCGCGAGCAGGGCGTCGCGACGGTGGACCCACAGGCGGCGGCCCAGGCCGCGTCCGCGGTGGGACGGCGCGACGATGAAGAACCCCATGAACCCGAACCGGCCGCCGTAGGACACGATCGAGCCGCCGGCGACCAGCGCGCCGGCCTCCTCGACGGCCACGAAGCCGTCCGGATCGGTCTCCCAGAACATGCCGGCGTCGCCCAGACCCGGGTTCCACCCCTCCACGGCCGCCCAGTCCACCAGCAGACCCAGCTCCGAGCGCGACATCGGACGAATCATGAGATCTCTCTTATTCTGGAGGTTCTGCCACCTCTCGGTGGCGGGCGGTGCGGAAGTGATGGATGATCCGGGGGTGGCTCCCGGCCCGCCACACCTCATCAGATCGAAGACCCGGATCCCGGCGCTCGCGCAGGTCGTCATCGCGCGCGACCGCGTCGTGGAGATGCTGGCCCGCGCCGCGGACGGCCACCGGATCCTGGAGGTCGTCGCGTCGGCCGGCTCGGGCAAGACGACGGCCGTCGTGCAGTTCGTGGCCTCCCGTCACGGTCCGCGCGCGTGGCTCACGCTCGGCGAGGCCGACGGCAGCCCCGGCCGGTTCGTGACATACCTCGCCGCCGCCCTCGACGACATCGTCCCGTCCGCGTCGGAGCAGACGCAGGCGCGCCTGGCGGCCGGCGTCTCGCCCGCCGACTGCGCCGCGATGCTGGCCGAGGCGCTCCCCGACGGCGCCACGCTCGTGATCGACGACCTGCACCAGGTCGAGGACCGCCCACCGGTGCTCGCGGTGCTGCGTGCGTTGACCGCCGCCGTGGCGCCCGGCGCGCTCGTGGTGCTCGTGTCGCGGCGGTCCATCCACGCCGAGCTGAGCCGCGCGGTCCTCACGGGGGCCGCCGGCAGCATGCCCGGCGGCACGCTCGCGTTCACCAGCGAGGAGGTGGGCGCGCTGCTCGAGGCGCACGACGTCGACGCCGAGCCGGCCGAGGTGGCCGACGCGTCGGGGGGCTGGGCGGCGGGCATCGTGTTCGACGCCGTCCGCGGGCGCCGCGCCGCGCAGGGCGCGGCCGACGACCCGTTCTTCGAGTACCTCGGCGCGGAGGTCCTGGCGCCGGTCGCGCCGGACGTGCGCACCGCGGTGATCCGCAGCGCGGTGCTGGAGATCGTCGAGCCCCACGCCCTGGCCACGCTGCTGGACGTCCCGTCGGCCGACGCCCTGTACCTGGAGATCCGCCGCCACCACCTGCCGGCGACGATCGAGCCCGAGGGGCTGCGCTACCACCCGCGCTTCCGCGAGTTCCTGCTGAGCCTGCTCGACCGCGACCCCGCGGCC
>DASSBX010000019.1:0-3813 GCA_035698305.1 Miltoncostaeaceae bacterium
CAAGGGCGAGCGCTTCACCTACGAGGGCAAGTACTGGCAGGTCGAGAACGGCCTGCTGGCGCCCCAGCCGTACCAGCAGGGGGGCTGGCCGATCTGGGGCGGCGGCAACGCCACGCCCGCGGCCATCACGCGCTCGGCGACCTACGGCTCCGCGTGGACCTGCGACCCCTTCCCGCTGATGAAGGAGACCTGGGACGCGCAGTGCGGCGGCTACCGCGCCGAGGCCGAGCGCCTCGGCAAGACGCCGTTCGTCGTGCTGATGCGCGACGGCTGGGTGGCCGACACCTTCGAGCAGGCGGCGCAGGAGTTCGGGACCTACTTCGCCGAGGAGATGCGCTTCTACTTCCGCCAGGGCATCTTCACCCACCACCCCGACTTCCAGAGCGAGGAGGACATCACGCCGGAGCGGGGGGCGCCGCACCTGATCATGGGCACGCCCGACCAGTGCATCTCCCAGCTCGAGATGTACCACGAGGAGTTCGGGGTCGACTACTTCACGATCCGGTTCCGGATGCCCAACGGGCCGTCGATGGAGAAGGCCCGCGAGCAGATCCAGAAGTTCGGCGAGGAGGTCGTGCAGCCGGTGCACCGCAAGTACCCGGCGCCCGACCACCCCGCGATCCCCGCGGCCTGCCGTTGGTAGGACCGCCGCCCGCGAGCTGGGTGGTCGATCCGGAACGCTCCGGAGCCTGGGAGCTCGAGCCCGGGCTCTGGCAGCTCCGGATGCCGCTCCCGTGGGACACCATCTCGTCGGTCAACGCCTACGCGATCGCGCGCGACGACGGCCTGATGCTCGTCGACTGCGGCGGCGCGGGGGACCCGACGTACGCCGAGTCGCTGGCCGCCGCGATGCGGGCGGCCGGTCGGTCGATCGGCGACGTGCGGGTGCTGGTGGGCACCCACACCCACTCCGACCACGTCGGCATCTCCGCCTGGGTCATCGCGCAGAGCGGCTGCCGGTTCCTGATGCACGCGGCGTCCGACCACTTCTACGACGCAATGCGCGAGCCCGAGCGCATCGAGCGGGCCCGGCGGACGCGGGCCCGGCGCGAGGGCGCCCCGGCGGAGCGGCTCGACGACTTCGCGGACGTGCGCGAGGAGACCGAGGGGATGCTGGAGCCGGTCGAGCCGGACGCGCATCTCGTCGACGGGATACGCCTGCCCTCGCTCCTCGGCGACTGGGAGGTGGTCGAGACGCCGGGCCACGCGCCCTCCCACGTCTGCCTGGTCCAGCGCGAGCGCGGGATCGCGATCGTGGGCGACCTGGTGGCGCGGAGCTTCGCCCCGTACCTCGACTACGGCTACACGCCCGACCCGGTCGCCGAGCTGCTCGCGTCGTACGACCGCGTGGAGGCGATCGACGGCATCCGGCGCGCGCTGCCCGGGCACGGCCGCCCGCTCGACGACCTGGGCGCGGTCATCGGCGCGCACCGCGCCGGCATCCACGGGCGACTGGAGGCGACCCGCGCCGCCGTCGCGGCCGGGCCGGCGGGTGCCTACGAGGTGACCCTCCGCATGTTCGGCGAGCCGGCCTCCCACCAGACGGCCGTCTGGCTCACGACGGAGGTCCTCTGCTACCTGAAGCACCTGCGCGAGGAGGGCGCCGTCGTCCGCGAGGAGGACGCGCGCGGGGCCTACAGCTATCGCCCGGCGTCCAGTCAGAGGGGGAGTGGATGACGACCACCGCACCGGGGCCGTCGTTCGACGGCCGCACCTACCCGTACATGCCGCCGCGGGAGCCCCCGGAGGCGGTGGCCCCGCTGCTGCACACGGGGCGCGCCGACGTCGACCCCACCACCTTCGAGGTGCTGCGCCACGCGCTCTGGAACCTCAACATGGAGCACGGCAACGCGATCATCCGCACGTCGGGCTCGCCGGTGGTCGTCTACGCCCACGACTTCAACCCGGTGATCCTCGACGAGGCCGGGGACTACGTCTTCTTCGGGCCGTGGCTCCAGTACCTGGTCGCCGCCACCAGCCCCGCCGTGAAGTGGATCCTCCAGAACCGCCACCCGCGACCGGGCATCGAGCCGGGCTGCATGTACATGACCAACGACCCGTGGATCGGGGCGACCCACCAGTCCGACCTGACGATGCTGGCCCCGGTGTTCTGGGAGGGCAAGGTCTTCTCGTGGGTGGGCAACAGCCTGCACCACCAGGACCTGGGCGGGACGGCGCCCGGCGGCTTCAACCCCGTGGCGTCGGACATCTTCTGGGAGTCGGGGATGATCCCGCCGGTGCGGGTGGTCGAGGGCGGCGAGCTGCGCGTGGACCTCGAGGAGGAGTTCATGCGGCGCTCGCGCATGCCGGAGCTCGTCGCGGTGGACCTGCGCGCCCAGATCGCCGGCTGCAAGGTGGCCGTCGCCCGCATGGAGACCCTGCTCGGCCGCTACGGCGCCGCCACGGTCAAGGGCGTGATGAAGAAGATCCAGGACGACTCGGAGTCGGCGTTCCTGCGCCGCCTGGGGACGATCCCCGACGGCGAGTGGCGCGAGGAGGCCTTCCTCGAGATGGCCGTCCCCGGCGACCGCGCGCTCTACCGCAACTCGCTCGTGCTACGGAAGACCGGCGACCGCCTGGAGTTCTCGAACGAGGGCACCGACCCCCAGATCGGCACCCTGGGCTGCACCCTGGCGGCCTGGTCCGGCGCGATCGGGGCGATGGTCAACGCGCAGCTCATGTTCGACCAGCTCTTCGCCATCCAGGGCGCCCTCCGGCACATCGACTTCAACGCCGAGCCGGGGACGCTCACCTCGGCCATCCACCCCTCGGCGCTCAGCCTGGCGCCGCTCACGCTCGACCAGTGCATCGCCCTGGCGGGCCTCTGCATCTCGAAGATGCTGAGCGCGAGCGACGACGAGGAGCTGCAGAAGGAGGGCGCCTCGTGCATGGGCTGCACGGCGTTCCCGATCGCCGCCTTCTCGGGGGCCTACGGCGACGGCCAGCCGTTCGCCACGCTGTTCCTGGAGGGCGTGGGGGCCGCGCTGGCGGGGAGCTCGTGGAAGGACGGGATCGACGTGGGGGGCTGGCCCTGGGATCCCCAGGTCGTGATGCCGAACGTCGAGGAGTTCGAGTCGACGTTCCCGATCCTCTACCTGTGGAAGCGGGTGCTCCCCGACTCGGGCGGCGCCGGCCGGTACCGGGGCGGCAACAGCATGGACCTGGGCGTGGTGGTGCACGGCGTCGACTCGATCGCGCACCACACGGCCTCGGCCGCGCACTGCGCGGTGCCGGGCCCCCCGCTGGCCGGCGGCTACCCGTCGAGCCTCAACACCTACACGCTCCTGCGCGGGACCGACGTGCTCGACCGCTTCGCCGGCGGCGTCGTGCCCGGGCTCGACGAGCTCTCGTGCGCGTCGCGGGAGACGCTGCCCGCCAAGGCGTTCGGGATCCCCCAGAACCGCGGCGACGTCTACGTGATGAGCTGGACCGGTGCGGGCGGGTACGGCGACCCGGTCGAGCGGCCGCCGGCCGACGTGCTGGCCGACGTCCTGGCCGAGGCGGTGACCGCCGCCGCGGCCGACCGGCTCTACGGCGTGGTGATCGGCGACGGGGCCGTGGACGCCGCCGCCACCGATGCCGCCCGCGAGGCGATCGTCGCCGACCGGATGACCTGGCGCGGGCCGGCCGGCGCCCGCGCGGCGGCGCCGGGCGCGGCCCTGCGGGACGTCGGGCCCGGGCTGGCGATCGTCGTCGACGACGGGGGCGGCGGGTCGCTGGCCTGCCGCGCCTGCCTCACGATCCTCTCGCCGATCGACGGGAACTGGAAGGACGGCGCGCGCACCCGGGAGATCCCCCTCGAGCAGGGGAACC
>DASSBX010000020.1:0-6839 GCA_035698305.1 Miltoncostaeaceae bacterium
TGGTCGTGGATCACCGGGGAGGGAGGGATCTGCTCCTCCAGCGACTCGCCGCTCATGGTCGCGAGCTGCGCGCCCAGCATTCCGACGACGGCGGTGCCGAGCGCGACGAGGCTCAGCTCGCGTCGGCGCGCGCGCCACGCGACGGCCGCGACCGCGACGACCAGGGTCAGCGGGATGAAGACGACGGGGACGTGCACGATCAGTGGGTGGGCCGGGATGCCGGCGATGCTGTCGAGGCTCATGCGGGCGATGGTGCGGGTCGCCGGGTGAGCGTCCGGTGCCCGCAGGGCAAGCGTTCGGCAAGGACGCGTTCAGCCGGGGACGGGCGACAGGCCCAGGGGCAGGCGCCCGGCGAGCCACCGCAGCAGCTGGGCCCGCTGGTGCTCGTCGAGCCACTGGCGCAGGGCCAGCTCCAGCTGCTCGACGACCGGGAGGTCACGCGCGGCCGCCGCGTCGCGGCCGGTGCGCCACGCGAGCCACCCCACGAGGCGCTCGGCGTCGTCCTCGGAGATGTAGAGGCGGGCGAGGCGCAGCAACTCGGCGGTGTCGTCGGCGGGCATCGGGGTCCGACAGCGTAGGCGAACACATGTTCGACCGCCACCCCGGCGCGGGCTACACCCCCGGCTCTGACGACCGCATGCGCTTGGCCGCGCGCTGGCCCGCCAGGTGGTCCCCGATGGCGTCGAGCGCGGCGAGCTCGGCGGGCGTCGGGTCCGGTCCCAGCGGCTCGGCGGCCGGGCCCAGGTGGCCGGCGAGCCAGGAGTCGATGAGGCCCGCGGGTCCACCGCCGGGGCGGCGGGCGACCACCGCGCCGTCCACGAGCAGCGCCATCGCCGGCACCGACGCGCGGCTCACGTGGATGCCCCGCGGCCACAGCAGCCGCTCGCGGGCCTCCCAGTCGGTGGGGGACCCGAACTCGGCGATCGCCACGGCCACATCCGGGCGGACGCGGTGCACCTCCTCCAGCGACGCCGGCAGCAGCATGCACGCCGAGCAGCGCGGCATCGTGAGCCCCAGCACGGCGCGCGGCGCCGCCGCGATCAGCGCGAGCGCCTGCTCCGGGGTCACGACGGGGACCACCCCGTCAGGGTACGACCTCCCGGCCCGTGCGAGGAGGGGGCGGACCCGCCGGGTCCGCCGCCGCCCGGGGGTACGCTGCCACCGTGCCGTGGGAATGGCCGATCGGCGCCCTGCTCGCCGCCCTGATCGCCTTCGTCACGACCCCGGCGGGCGTCTCGGGCGCCGTGCTGCTGTTGCCCGTGCAGGTGAGCGCCCTCGGCGTCCCCAGCCCGTCGGTGACCCCCACCAACCTGCTGTTCAACGTGCTGGCGGTCCCCGGCGGGCTGCTGCGCTTCGGGCGCGAGGGGCGCCTGTTCGGCCCGCTCACCTGGCTCCTGGTGGCGGGGACGCTGCCGGGGGTGGTGGCGGGCGCGGTGATCCGGGTGGAGTTCCTGCCCGGGGAGCGGGCGACCGCGGTGGTCGCGGGGGCGGTGCTGCTGCCGCTGGGGCTGTGGCTGCTGGCCGGGCCCCGCCGGGTGGAGCCGCGGCGCGGCCCGCCGGGTGCCGCGGCCCGCCGGCTGATCCCCGCCGTGTCCCTGGTGGTCGGGGTGGTGGGCGGCATCTACGGCATCGGCGGCGGCTCACTGCTGGCGCCGATCCTGCTGGCCGCCGGGATGTCGGCCTACCAGGTGGCGCCCGCGACGCTGGCGGCGACGTTCATGACCTCCGTCGCGGGGATCGCGACGTTCGAGGCGCTCCAGGCGACGCAGGGCGGCGTGGTCGGGCCCGACTGGGCGCTCGGCCTGTGGCTGGGCGCCGGCGGCTTCGTGGGCAGCTACGCGGGCGCCCGCATGCAGCGGCACCTGCCGGAGACGGCGCTGCGCCGGCTGCTGGGCGTGCTCGCCTGCGCCATCGCGGTGCGCTACCTCGTGGCCGCGGGGACGTCGGACACTCCGCTGGAGCGTGCCTCACGAGGCCCCGGCACCACGGCGCCGGCGGCCCTGACCGCCTACCCGGCCTCCGCGCCGCGCAGCAGCGCCTCCGGGCTGTCGCCGCCCGTCCCCGCCCGCGACACCACCCATGTCGCGTCCTCGCTGATGGGGTAGGGGACGGTCATCCGGACGGTCGCCGCGCCGGTGCCCGTCGCGAACGTGCCGCAGCGCCACATCCCGCCGCCGGGCCGCGCCACGCCGAGCGCGTACACGGCCCTGCCCTCCGGCAGGCCGCGCACGTCCAGCTCGATCGCCCGGTTGCCGTGGTCGTCGGGCGCCCCCAGGCGCACCTCGCCCGATGCCCCCGCCGGCACGGCCGCCGCGGGGGCCAGGGCGACCGTGGCCTCGGCGTCGAAGCCGCCGCCGGACCGCAGCAGCGCCCCCGCCGCGAACGCGGTCGCCACGACCAGCACCGCCGCCACCGCCAGCGCCGCGAGGCGCACCGGCCGCCGCCGCGGGGGCGCGACCGGCCGCGCCGAGCCCCGGGGCGGCGGGGCGGGCACGCTGCGCAGCAGGGCGTCGACCTCGCGCAGGCGCTCCATCTCGTCCGGCGGCACGTCGCCGCCGAGGCGGTCGCGGAGGTCGTCCGGGCCGGTCATGCCCGCAGCTCCTCGAGCAGTCCCGCCATCCGCGCGAGGCCCGCGCGGGTGCGGGTCTTGACCGTGCCGAGCGGGACGTCCAGGTAGCTGGCGATCTCCGACTGGGACAGGTCGCTCCAGTACGCCAGCTCCAGCACCGCGCGCTCGGCCTCCGGCAGGCGCTCCAGCGCCGCGTGGACCCGCCAGGCCCGCCACGCCAGCTCGGCGTCCTCGTGCGGGCTCGCGGCGTCGTCGGCCTCGTCGGGCAGCTCGGCCACGTCGGCCACGGGCACCCGTCGCCGGCCCAGCTCGGTCAGGACGGCGTTGCGAGCCACGGCGAACAGCCAGGACGACGCCCGCCCCCGGTCGGGCGTGAAGCTGCGGGCCGATCGCCAGACCGCCGCGAACGTCTCCTGCACGACCTCCTCGGCCCGGCCCGCGTCGCGCAGCTGGCGCAGCGCCAGCCCGCGCACCGGCCGGGCGAACCGCCCGTACAGGTGCTCGAACGCGACGCCGTCGCCGGCTGCCGCGAGCTGGATGAGCCGCGCGTCGCTCGCGCCGTCCAGGTCGAACCCGATGCCGTCCTCCTCTCGACCGTCATACCGCGCCGGCGCCCCATCGGATTGCCCGCCCGTCAATCCGATCGCCGCCGCCGCCGGTATCGGGGATGGACTGACCGATCGACGAAGGAGGCGACATGGCGCACCGCGGTGTCAAGGTGATGCTGCTGGCGGCACCCGCGATGGCCCTGGCCCTGTTCGCGGCCGGCTGCGGAGGCGGCGGCGACGGCTCGGCGAACGGCGGCGGAGCGTACGGCGGGTCCCCCGCCACCACGGCGGGCGCGGCGCCGGCCACCACCGCGGCGACTGCGGCACCGGGCGCGGCGGGGACCGACGTCGCGGGCATGTCGTCGGTGGACGTGACGATGCGCGACGACGCCTTCGTCCCCTCGGTGCTGCGCGGCACGCCCGGGCAGACGGTGATGCTGACGCTCGACAACACCGGGACGCAGGAGCACAACTTCTCCCTCGAGGCGCAGAAGGTCGACACCGACGTGGAGGTGGGGGAGACGGCGACCGTGAAGGTCACGTTCCCGGCGAGCGGCACCCTGGGGTTCTTCTGCGAGTACCACCAGGCGCTGGGCATGACCGGGTCGCTGAAGGTGCCCGCCTCCTGAGCGGGGCGGGTGGCGGCCGGGGGCTGTCGGGGGCCCCGGCCGCCCGGTGTTCCACGGCGGCCCCGGCCGATCGCGTCAGCCGCGGGCCGCCTCCTCCACCGCCGCGGCGATGGCGCGCACGGCCTCCTCGAAACGCGCGGCGTCGGGTCCCGAGTAGTTCAGGCGCAGGAACGCGGCGGGCGGCTCGGCGGGGAACCACTCGTCCCCCGGCGACACGCCCACGCCGCGGCGGGCGCACAGCTCCGCCAGGTCCCGCGCCGAGGCGACCTGGAACCTCAACCAGAGGTTGAGACCGCCAGCCGGGCGCGGCCCGAGAACCCCGTCGGGCAGGAGGTTCCTGATGTGGCCGGCCAGCGCGTCGCGCCGCGCGCGCAGGGCCTCGCGGGTGCCGCGCAGATGGGCGGCACGTCCGGGCGCGCTCAGCACGTCCAACGCCGCCCGCTGCAGCACCGCGCTCACGTAGAGCTCGTCGATGGTCCGGTCGGCGGCGATGCGGGCGCGCGCCGGCCCCCGCGCCGTGACCCCCGCGACCCGCAGGGCGGGCGACACGCTCTTGGTGAGCGAGCGGATGTGGACCACGTGGCCGTCGCGGTCGCGGGTCGCCACGGGCACGGTGGGCCCGTCGAACGCGAGGTCGTGGCCCCAGTCGTCCTCCACCATGAACGCCCCGTGGGCGCGCACCACATCCAGCAGGGCGTCGCCCTCGGCGTGCGTCCACGTCTCGCCCGAGGGGTTCGCGATGTGCGGCTGGGCGGAGAACAGCCGCGCCCGGCTGGACGCGAGCGCCTCGTCGAGCGCGGCCGGCGTCACGGCATTGCCCGAGCGCGCGAGGGGGACGATGCGCAGCCCGGCGTGGCGGGCCGCCGCGATCGCGCCCCAGTAGGTGGGCGACTCCATCACCACCGCGTCGCCGGGGGCGGCGAGGGCGCGGAACACCGACGCCAGCGCGCTCTGGCCGCCCGACACCACCACCGTGTCGGTGCCGGTGGGGGCGGCGATCCCGGCGGGGGTCGCGTCGGCGAGCTCGCGGGCGAACCACTCGCGCAGCTCGGGGATCCCGGCGGGCGGGGGGCGCTCAACCGCCGCCGCCGAGCGCGCCGCCCGCGCGAGCGCCGACCGGACCGCCCGCGCCGGCAGCAGCTCCTCCGCGGGGTAGCTCCCGTGCAGGTTCA
Source organism: Miltoncostaeaceae bacterium (assembly GCA_035698305.1). Taxonomy (GTDB): domain Bacteria; phylum Actinomycetota; class Thermoleophilia; order Miltoncostaeales; family Miltoncostaeaceae; genus Miltoncostaea. The sequence goes on from DASSBX010000020.1 coordinate 4,919, forward strand.
CGCCGTCCTCGGGGGTGGGCCGGAGCGTCCAGCCGTAGGCGCTCGTGTCCCCGCGGCCGGGGCCGAGGGCGGTGGTCTGCCAGCCCAGGTCCACCGGCGCCGCCGGCCGCGCCTGACGCACGAAGTTCCCGCTGCCGGGCCGGGTCTCGACCCGCCCCTCCGCCACGAGCTGCGCGATCGCCCGCTGCACCGTGACGGGGCTCACCCGCCAGCGGCGGGCGATCTCCCGGGTCGACGGCAGCCGGTCGCCCGCCGGCGCACCCGCCACCACCTCGGCGGCCAGCGCCTCGCGCAACCGCTCCGCACTGCTATCCTTCGCCATGACTATGAACGATAGCGCTACTCATTCCGCTCGCGAAGCGCTTTCCCCGCGATCGCGTCGCGAGACCCGCGAGGAGACCATCGCCCGGGTGGTCGCCGAGCAGGCTCGCCTCGACCCGGCGCCCGTCTACAGCCCGCGGTCGAAGCGCCGGCTCCGCGCCTACCTGGTCGCGATCGTGCCGGTCAGCCTCCTGCTCGGCTGGGTGGCCGGCCTGGCCTTCGGATGGGACACCCTGGAGTGGGGCGGCTTCGGCGTCGGCCTGATCCTGGCGCTCGCCTACATCGGCTACGTCGTGATCACCGAGCGCGACGACGGCCGCATCCACGACAACGTGAAGCAGATGGTCGGGGGCGACCGGAGCGGCTAGCGCCGCCCGCCCTTCGGGCGCGGGCGATCGTTCCGCCCAGCCGCATCCCGGCGCGGGAACCGCGGCTAGTTTCGTGGCGTTCGTCACGAAAACGATGGTGGAGGTGGAACGATGTCGGTCCGCGCTCCGTCGTCGCGGCGGCTGCTGATCGGGCTCGCTGCGGCGCTTCTCGGGCTGGGGTGCGCGCTCGCGTTCATCGCCGGCGGTCACGCGGAGGCTGCCAAGGCCCCGGGGAAGCCGGCGGCGAAGGCGCCGCCGGTCCCCTCGTTCACGCGGGATGAGGCGTGGCCGAAGGCGCTGCCCAACAACTGGGTGTTCGGCGGCGCCGACTCGGTCACCTCGGACCGGCACGGCAACGTCTGGGTGCTCAGCCGGCCCGCCGGCGTGCCCGCCGCGGAGCTCGCCGAGGGGAAGATCGCCGCGCCGCCCGTCCTCGAGCTCAACCGCAAGGGCGAGTTCGTCCGCGGCTGGGGCGGTCCCCAGTGGGTCCAGCCGTGGTTCGCCACCGCCGACCCCCTGCCGGACTACCCGGTCGGCACGCCCGCCGAGCACGGCATCTACGTCGATGCCGAGGACAACGTCTGGGTGACCGGCAGCGGCCACGTGGTCCTGAAGTTCACGAAGGCCGGCCGGCTGCTGCTCCAGATCGGCACGTTCGACCGGACGGGCGGCAGCAACAGCACCACGCTGCTCGGCAACCCGACCGACATGGCCGTGGACACGCAGCGCAACGAGGTCTACGTCGCCGACGGCTACCTCAACCGCCGCGTGATCGTGTTCGACTCGGAGACCGGGGCGTACAAGCGCCACTGGGGCGCCTACGGCAACGTGCCGAACGACGACCCGCCGGAGCTGTACGAGACCGGCAAGCCGCTGCCGCAGCAGTTCTTCATCGTCCACGGCATCCAGTTGTCGCGGGACGGCCTGCTGTACGTGTCGGACCGCCAGCGCGACCGCATCCAGGTGTTCCGCCGCGACGGCACGTTCGTCCGCGAGGTGCTGGTCGACCCGGACGCGGCGGCGGGCGGCGGCATCACGGAGAAGGGCGTGTTCACCGACCCGCGGGTCTCGGGCGCCGGCTTCGGCTCGGTCACCCGGGTCGCGTTCTCGGCCGATCGGGCCCAGACGTACCTGTACGCGGCCTCCCTCCGCGGCACCGTGTTCATCTTCCGCCGCAAGGACATGACCCAGGTGGGCTCGTTCCCGGCGGCGGGGCTGCACCACATCGCCTC
>DASSBX010000021.1:0-6485 GCA_035698305.1 Miltoncostaeaceae bacterium
CCGCGAGAGCGCCTCGGTCACGTCGCCCAGCACCCGGGCCTCCTCCCCCACCAGCCGCGACAGCATCATCAGGATGCGCTCCTGCTCCTGCTGCTCCCGCGCCTGCAGGTCGCGGGCCTCGTTGTTGGCCTCCACCACCGCCATCGGCTCCACGAAGATCGTCTCCCCCGAGCCGGAGCTGTCGTGCACGATCCCGGGCACGGCGCTGCGCGACGACGCCTTCACCGCCAGCACCGGGCGGCCTGCGCGCTCGGTGGTGAACGACTCCTGCAGGTGGGAGCGCAGGCGCACCGCGAGGTCGCGCATCAGGTCGGCGGCGGCGCGGCGGGCGGCGGCGAGCCGGCGGCGGAGGGTGGCGAGCTCGGCCGTGGCGGTGTCCAGCAGGCCCCCGCGCGGGTCCACCGCCCGGGCGAGCGCGGCCTCCACCCGGCGGGCCGCGCCGACGTCGGGCCACGCGACCGCCTCGGCCAGCCGGGGCGCGATGTCGTCGAGCCCCCCCAGCGCCTCGCGCGCCTCGAACCACACGCCGAGGGTGGTGAGCACCGCCAGCAGCTCGGGCGCCTCGAGCATCGCGCCGCGCACCGCCAGGGACACGTCCTCGCGGACGTCGCTCGCCCCGCCCGGACCCGACAGGCCGCGGTCGCGCAGGAGCAGGGCCTCCTCGGTCTCGGCGCCGCGAGCCGCCACCGTCTCGGGGTCGGGCGACGGCGTCAGGGCGAGCGCCAGCGCCCTCCCGCCCGCGAAGGAGGTCATCCCCGCGAGCCGCTCGCGTACCGCGGGCAGCTCCAGCAGCTCGGCGCTCCTCGGGTCCATCACGCACAACGTAACGCGCGGTGCGGGAGGAGCGGCGCGCCCTCCCTGCCGACAACGGCATTGCATGTCCTCATCCAGGGAGGGACGGATCATGAAGAAGCGCTCGCTCTGCGCCGTCGCCGCGGCGGTCGCCGTGGCCGGCGGCGTCGCACCGATGGCCTTCGCCGCATCGGGCGGCGCGAAGGGCCCGGAACCCAAGGTGACGTTCTGTCACCACACCGCGTCGGCGACCAACCCGTACGTGGTGATCACCACCGGCAACGTCGCCCTCGTGCGGGCCCACATGAAGAACCACGACGACGTGCTCGCCGTGGACGGGGTCTGCCCCACCGGCGGCGGCGGTGGCGGTGGCGGCTTCGAGCTCTAGGTCGCCTCGGAGGCCGGTGGCGGCTCGGCGCGGGGGCCCGTCAACTGGGCCCCCGGCGCCGGCGGCGGCGTCACGCCGCGCCGGGCCGCCCACCACTCCTGCACCAGCACCTGGACGATCCCGGCGATCGGGATCGCCAGCAGCGCGCCGAGGATGCCGAGGAGCGTGCCGCCCACCAGCACGGCGAGGATCACCCACAGCGGGTTGAGCTGCACGGTGTACCGGTGGATCACCGGCTGGAAGACGTTGTTCTCGATCTGCTGGTAGACGATCAGGAAGACGATCGCGGCCACGCCGATCGGCCAGCCCTGGAAGAACGCGACCGCGATGTACGGGATGCCGCCCACGGTGGCGCCCACCAGCGGCACCAGCGACGCCAGCCCCGCCCAGAAGGCGAGCAGCAGCGCGAACGGCACGTCGAGGATCGTGAGGAACACCCACACCGCGAACCCGCCGGTGAGCGCGACCAGGAAGATGCCGACGACGTAGCCGGCGATCACCCGGTAGATGCGGTCGCCGATCCGCTCCATCCGCACGCGCCGCATCCCGGTGGCGTGCTCCAGGGCGAACGCCCTGGCGCGGGGGCCGTACAGGCTCAGCAGGAAGCACAGCACCGCGATGCTGATGAGGGCCACCAGGCCGTTGAAGACCCGGGTGGCCAGGTCGACGGCGGTGTCGGGACCGGCGATGCCCGACAGGGCGTCCGTCGCCTGCTGCTCGATGTTGTCGAGGATGTCGTACTCCTCGTCGAGGTCCTGGACGAGGCTCGACTCCTCGAGCTGGTCGACGTAGTCGGGGACGGCCTCGGTGAGCTGCTGCCCCGCCTCGATGAGCGGCGGCACGAACACCAGCGCCGCCCCGGCGACCAGGCCGGTGCCGATGACGTAGACCAGCAGGATCGCCGCGGTGCGCCGCAGCCGCAGCCGCCGCTGGAACAGGGCGACCGCCGGGTTGATCGCGACGGCCAGGAACGCGGCGATCGCCACCCACGTCAGCACGCCCCGGGACAGCCACAGCAGGTACAGGGCCATCGCGACCGCGAGCAGCACGCCGACCACCCGGAGCAGGGTCCGGGTCGATGGCCAGTCCTCGTTCCGCACGGGTCTGGGTTCTCGCCGGGGGGCGCGACTCCTGGGCCGAGCCGTCGTATGGTGACGCCCGGCCCGCGGAGGGGAGGCGGAGATGGCGGAGCTGACGGACGAGGTCTACGACCGCGAGCTGCGGCGGATGCAGTCGGAGCTGGTCGATCTCCAGGCGGCGGTGCGCAGCCGGGGACTGCGCGTGGCGATCGTGGTGGAGGGGCGCGACACCGCCGGCAAGGGCGGCACGATCGCCCGCATCACGAAGAACCTGAACCCGCGGGCATACCGCGTCGTCGCCCTGGGTGTGCCCACCGAGCGGGAGGCGGGCCAGTGGTACTTCCAGCGCTATGTCGCCCAGCTGCCGGCGGCCGGCGAGATCGTGCTGTTCGACCGCTCCTGGTACAACCGCGCCGGCGTCGAGCGGGTGATGGGCTTCGCCGACGAGGAGCAGGTCGAGGAGTTCCTGCGCAGCGCCCCCGACCTCGAGCGGATGCTGGTGCGCTCCGGCCTGATCCTCGTGAAGTACTGGCTGGAGGTGGGGCCCGAGCAGCAGGAGAAGCGCTTCCGGGAGCGCGCCGAGGACTCGACGAAGCGCTGGAAGCTCAGCCCCATCGACCTGAAGGCCCGCAACCGGTACGACGAGTACACCGAGGCCCGGGACACGATGTTCGCGCGCACGAACATCCTCGAGGCGCCGTGGTACGTGGTGGACGCCGACAGCCAGAAGCGCGCCCGCCTGAACCTGATGGCGCACCTCCTGGAGATCCTCCCCTACCGGCGCGAGGACGACCCGCCGAGGCTCCCGAAGCGCAAGCGCAAGGGACGCCAGGCCCCCGTCCCGAACGGCGTCCGGGAGGTGCCGAAGCGCTGGTGACGCGCGGGGGCGTCCCGCGGGCCGTCAGCGATCCCGCCGGGGGCCAGGAGCCCCAGGGCCAGCCCGAACAGGGCGTGCATCGCCGCCTCCTGGGCGATCACCCGCGGGTCGGTCAGGAGGGGTCGCGGCCAGCGTCCCGAGCGGCGGTCCGGATGGACCCGGTCCACGAGCGCCATGCCGGGCCAGGTGGCGATGGCCTCGGCGGACGCCCAGCGCAGACCGGCCATCGGCCCCCGTGCGCCGGCGGCCGCGAACGCCGCCCCGAAGGCCGCGCCGTTGAACGCGTGGATCAGCACCCCGGCGGGCAGCCACCACCGCTCCGACGCCACGCGTCCCAGCAGGCGCGTGTCGGTGAAGCCGTGGCGCAGGGCGCGGGCGGCGGCGAACTCGGCCGCCGACCACAGCATCGCCGCCGCCGCGCCCGCGGCGGCACCCCGGATCACCCGCCCCGCCGGCCTCACAGGGCGGCCATCGCCGCCGCGTGGACCAGGCGCCGGGCGGCGTCGACGCCGCTCGCGAACACCCGGTGGTGGTCGCCGCCGCCGAAGGACGCGCCCGTGACCGTGTCGCCCGCGATCACGATCCGGGCGCCCGGCGGGTTCACCTCGTCCGGGTCGAGGCGGCCCTCCGGCACCGCGTGGCGCCAGCGCTTCACCCGGCACCACGCCGGCTCGGCGCCCAGCAGCGCGACGAGCGCCGGCAGCGCCTCCCGCAGCACCCGCGCGTCGGGCGCGTCCAGCAGCTCCGCGCTCGCGTCCGGGGCGAGCCGCGCCACCACCGGCGCGGGGTCGCCCTCTCGGCCCTTCGCCGCCTCGCGGCGCAGCTCCGCGATCGGCCCCTCGGCGGGCCGCTCCACCGCCGGCCCGCCGCCCGCGCCCGGGACGCCGGCCAGCACCATCACCGCAGGGGAGTACGCCAGCGAGCGCAGCAGCGCGGCCCGCGGGCCTCCGCCCGGGCTGCAGTCCAGGAGGTCGGCGGCCTGCGGCGCCGGCGCGGTGACCACCACCCCGTCCACGGCGCCGTGGAGGGCGCCCCGCCCGTCGTCGAGCGCGAACGCGCCGTCGGCGTCGCGGAGTGCCGCCAGGCGGACGCCCAGCCGCACGTCGAGCCCCCCGGCCATCAGCTTCGGCAGCCGCGTCGCACCGGTCGCGAACGCGACGCCGTCGCCCAGGTCGACGCGGTCGTCGGCGTGGAGCGCGTCGGCCAGGCGGCGCAGGGCCGACCCCTCGGGGGCCGCCAGCACGGGGCTGCCGTGGTCGAGCACCATCCCCTCGACACGGCGGGTCGCCAGCCGGCCGCCGAGGCCGCGGCTCTTCTCGAGCACCGCGACGTCGTGGCCGTCGGCCCGCAGCTCCCGCGCCGCGGCGAGGCCCGCGAGCCCCGCCCCCACAACCGCGACCCGCACCGGCCGACCTCCCGATCCCGACGAACGAGTGGGCGCGAGGTTACCCTGGCGCGGATGGAGCCCGCCGATGACCGCTCGCGCGCGACCGCCCAGGTGCTGCTGACGGGGGCGACCGGGTACGTGGGGGGCCGCCTCATGGATCACCTCGCCGGCCTCGGGGTGCCGCTGCGCTGCATGGCGCGCCGCCCCGCGGGGCTCCAGGCGCGCGCCGGGCCGGCCGTCGAGGTGGTGCACGGCGACGTCGCCGACCCGCCGTCGCTCGGCCCCGCCCTCGCGGGGATCGACGTCGCGTACTACCTCATCCACTCCATGTCGGGCGCCGCCGACTACCGGCGCGCCGACCTGGAGGGGGCCGAGGCCTTCGGAGCGGCGGCACGCGCCGCGGGGGTGCGCCGCGTCGTGTACCTCGGCGGGCTCGGCGGGGGGCCCGACCTGTCGCCCCACCTGGCGAGCCGTCAGGAGGTCGGCCGGGCGCTCGCCGCCTCCGGCGTCCCCACCGTCGAGCTGCGCGCCGGCATTGTGATCGGCTCCGGCAGCACCTCGTTCGAGATGGTCCGCGCCCTCGTCGACCGCCTCCCCGTGATGGTCACGCCGCGGTGGGTGGGCACCCTGACGCAACCGATCGCGATCGAGGACGTCGTCGCCTGCCTCGCCGCCGCCCGCACCGCCGGCATCGACGGGAGCCGTATCATCGAGATCGGCGGCCCCGACCGGGTGTCGTACAGGGAGCTGATGCGGGAGTACGCCCGCCAGCGCGGCCTGCGCCGGCTCATGGTCCCCGTCCCGGTGCTCACGCCGCACCTGTCGAGCCTATGGCTCGGCCTGGTGACCCCCGTCTACGCGCGGGTCGGCCGCGAGCTGGTGGAGGGCCTGCGCAACGAGACGATCGTGCGCGACGCCACCGCGCAGCACCGGCTGCTCGGGGTGCGCCCGCGCGGCGTGCGCGAGGCGATCGCCCGCGCGCTCGTCAACGAGGACCGCGCCTTCGCGGCCACCCGCTGGTCGGACGCCCTCTCGGCCGGTCCCGCCCCCCGCCACCGGAGCGCCCCCGCCGGCTCGCGGCTCATCGACTCCCGCGTCGAGCGCGTCGCCGTGGCGCCCGCCGCGGCCTTCGCGCCGATCCGAAGGATCGGGGGCCGCCGCGGCTGGTACTACGGCGACACCCTCTGGCGCCTGCGGGGGCTGATCGACCTGCCGTTCGGCGGGGCGGGCATGCGCCGCGGCCGCCGCGACCCGGAGCGCCTCCTGCCGGGGGACACCGTGGACGCGTGGCGGGTCGACGCGATCGAGGAGGACCGGCTGCTGCGCCTGTCGGCCGAGATGTGGGTCCCCGGCCGCGCGTGGCTGCAGTTCGAGGTGGAGCCGGAGGGCGCCGGCTCCGTGATCCGCCAGACCGCCGTCTTCGACCCGGCCGGCATCCTCGGCCGGGCGTACTGGTACGGCGTCTCGCCGCTCCACCGCTTCGTGTTCCGCGGGATGGTCCGCGGCATCGCCCGGGCGGCGACCGAGCCGCCCCCCGGCCCGCCTCCCGAGGAGGTCGCCGCGTGAGTAGCCCTATGTCAACCCTCCATCGCCGCGAGGCGCTGGAGGGCGCCGTGGCGCTCGGGGTCGTAGGGCGTCCGGTCCTGCCAGCAGCGCCAGATCACCCCCGCCCAGGAGCGGGCGAGGATCCGCTCGGCGTGGGGGTTGGTCTTGCCCCGCGCGCGGGCTTTGGCGTAGAGGTCGGCGGCCCAGGGGTTGGCGTGCCGGCTGTCGCCGGCGAAGTCGATCAGGGCGTCTCTGAGCTTCTTGTCGGCGGCCCATCTGAAGGTGACCGCCCGGTGCTTGCCCGAGGCGCGCGTCGAGGGTGCCGCCCCGGCCAGGCAGGCCAGCGACTCGGCGCTCGGAAATCGCTCGCGGCAGTCGCCGATCTCGGCCAGCAGGGCGGCGGCGCGCACGGTGCCC
>DASSBX010000022.1:0-5727 GCA_035698305.1 Miltoncostaeaceae bacterium
GCGACGGGTGCGCGGTGACGAATGCACCCGATCGGCAGGCCCCGATCGCCGGAGCAGTGATATGACCTGGATCTGGCCGTGCCGTCCCCGTCGCTCACGCCGGCGGCGGCGCCGCCGATGACGATGACCGAGTGACCATCCCGGTCTCACCGCGGCGGCCCTCCTCGTCGGCGACCGAACCAAGGACCCCGGTGCCCGCACCCAGCACGCGTTTCCGCGCCCCGTCCCCGCGAGTCGCAGCGCGCGCGCTGTGGGCGCTCGTCGCCGTCCTGGCCTGCCTGGTGATCGCGGGCGGCGCGGTGGCTGCCGACGAGGCGCCGCCCGTCCCGGCCAACGTCGTCGAGCCCCTCGGCGCCGTCGACCCGCCGGCGGTGGTGCCGTACAAGCAGCTCGTCGGGGCGGCCGACGCGCGGAACCTGAACGCGGCGGTGGTCGACACCTCCAGCTACTGGGTGGCGGCGACGGACCGCAACGGCCACCTGATCGCGGCGCAGATCCCGCGCCCGCGGGCCGGGCGCGACTTCGGCGCGGCCGTGAGCTCGGCCGCGGCGACCGCGGGCGGCGCGGCCCCCGGCGCGTTCGACCTGGCCGCGACGCTGCGCGCCGACGGCGTGACCGTCCTGAGCCCCGCCGAGCCCGCCGCCGCGTCCGACTCCGCGATGGGCGGGTTCATGCGCTTCCTGATCATCCCCCTCTCCGTCGCCGTCCTGGCGGTGCTGATCATCGGGTCGATCGCCCTGATCCGCCGCACCCAGGGCGGGCGGTCGCCGGGGGGTCGCGGCGGGGCCGCGAGCCACGGCAAGATCCGCAAGAACGCCCAGGTGGAGCCCCCGTCGACGCGGTTCGACGACGTCGCCGGCTGCGATGAGGGGGTGGAGGAGCTGCGCGAGGTGGTCGTGTTCCTGAAGGAGCCGGAGCGGTTCCGGCGGGTCGGCGCCCGCATGCCGCGCGGCGTGATCCTGCACGGCCCTCCCGGGACGGGGAAGACGCTGCTCGCGAAGGCCGTCGCCGGCGAGTCGGGCGTCCCGTTCTTCGCGCTCTCCGGCTCGGACTTCGTCGACACGTTCGTCGGCGTCGGCGCCTCCCGGGTGCGCGACCTGTTCGCCCAGGCCCGCAGGTGCGAGGACGGCGCCATCATCTTCTTCGACGAGATCGACGCGATCGGCCGCCAGCGCGGCGCCGGCATGAGCGGCGCCGACTCGGAGCGCGAGGGCACCCTCAACCAGCTGCTGGTGGAGCTCGACGGCTTCGGCGCGCGCGACAAGGTCGTGGTGATCGCCGCCACCAACCGCCTGGACATGCTCGACCAGGCGCTGCTGCGGCCCGGCCGGTTCGACCGCCGGGTGCAGGTTGGCCTGCCCGCCGAGACCGGGCGCCTCGCGATCCTGGAGCTGCACTCGAAGGGCATGCCGATCGAGGACCGTGCCGCCCTGGCGACCCTCGCCCGGGTGACCGCCGGCTTCGCCGGCGCCGACCTGTCGAACATGGTGAACGAGGCGGCGATCATGGCCGCCCGCGCCGGCCGCCGGTCGATCCTGGCGGCCGACCTCGACGAGGGCCTGCTGCGCTCCGTCGCCGGCCCGCAGCGCGCCGACCGCCGCATCGCGGAGGGCGAGCTGGAGGTCATCGCCTGGCACGAGGCCGGCCACGCCCTGGCCGCCGAGATCTGCCCCACCCACACCAAGGCGCAGCGCGTCACGATCCTCGCCCGCGGCGACGCCGGCGGCCTCGCCCTCTACGGCAACCAGGACCGGGCCCTCACCTCCCAGCAGCACCTGCACGAGCGGATGGTGGTGGCGATGGCGGGCCGCGCGGCGGAGCAGATCCGGTTCGGGATCATCTCCTCCGGCGCCGCGAACGACCTGGAGCAGGTGAACAACATGGCCCGCGAGGCGGTCGAGCGGCTCGGCTTCTCGCCGCGGGTCGGGCAGATCGTGTCGTCCGCCGGTCCGCGCCAGATCCCGCTCTCGGGCGAGACGCGGCGCGCGATCGACGAGGAGATCGGCCGGATGGTCGACGCGGCCTACGCGGACGCCGTCGCCCTGCTGGGGGACCACCGCGCCGAGCTGGACGCCCTGGCGGGCGCCCTCGTGGCGCACCAGCAGGTGGACCGCGCCGAGATCGAGGCGCTGCTGGGCTCCGTGCACGGGGGCGGCCGCCGGCTGCCGACCCGCGCGGACGCCCTCCCCACCAGCCGCGAGCCGGTCGTGGTCGAGGCGCCGGTCGCGGCGCTCCCGGCCCCCGCGCCGGTCGTGGAGCCGCGGGAGTCCGGACCTGCCGGCGGGGAGCGCCGCCGCAGGCGCCTCCCGGCGGTCCACGTCCCCCGCGGGCGCCGCGTGCGCACCGGCATCGAGGCCGCGGCGGCCTCCGTGTACGCCATCGCGCTCCCCCGCCTCGGCCGCCGCCGGCGCAAGGGCCCGGGGATCGCCTGACCCGGCCGCCCCCGGGGCGCCCCGGGTACGATCGCGGGGTGCACCTGACGCCCGACGAGCTGCTCAGCACCACGCGGAGCGTCCGCAAGCGGCTCGACCTGACCCGCCCCGTCGAGCGTCACCTCATCGAGGAGTGCCTCGCGCTGGCCCAGCAGGCCCCCAGCGGGGGCAACCGCCAGGGCGCCCGCTTCGTGGTCGTCACCGACGCGGCGACGCGCCGGGGGATCGCCGACCAGTACCGGAGGGGCTGGGACCGCTACCTCACGGAGGGCATCGTCGGCGCGCCATCGCGGCCGAGCGGCGACCCGGCCGTCCGGCGGCGCCAGCGCCGCATCGGCTCGTCGGCGAAGTACCTCGCCGAGCACCTGCACGAGGTGCCCGTCCACGTCATCGCCTGCCACGCCGGCCGCACCGAGGGCGCGCCGCAGATCGTCCAGGGCTCGGCGTGGGGTTCCGTGCTCCCGGCCGTGTGGAGCTTCATGCTCGCCGCCCGCGCACGGGGCCTCGGCAGCGCGTGGACCACCATCCACCTCTTCCACGAGCGCGAGGTGGCCGAGCTGCTCGGCATCCCGTTCGACGAGTGGTCGCAGGTCGCGCTGATCCCGGTCGCCCACGCCGTCGGCACCGGCTTCCGCCCGGGCCCACGGATACCGCTCGACGAGTTCGTCCGCTGGGAGCGCTGGTAGCGGCGTGACGTCAGCGGGGCTCCGGAGCCCCGTCGGCACCCCACTTGCGCATGAGCCGCTCGTGCCGGAGGCGGCGCTCGTGCTCGTCGCACCACGGCCGGTCGTCCTCGCGGCGCGGCGCAGGCCAGCCCTCGCCCCAGAACGGGCTGGGCACCGGCAGGCCCTGCAGCGCCACGAACAGGTCGTCCTCGTCCAGCCCCGGCGCGGCGAGCGACCGGAACACCGGCACCTCGTCGCCGCAGCGGCGCGGGACGCTCACCGTCGCCGCTTCCCCGCCGCCCGGCGCGCCGACCGGCGCGGCACCGGGGCCGTGCCCCGGCGCGGGCCCGCGCCCTCGTCACCGGATTCGCCGTCCCCGCCCTCGGCCTGGGCCCGCTCCAGCTGCTCGCGGCGCAGGTCGCCGATCTCGTCGCGCAGCCGCGCCGCCAGCTCGAACCGCAGGTCCTCGGCGGCGGCGAACATCTCCTGCTCCCGCTCGATGATCATGCGCTCCAGCTCGTCGTGGTCGACGTCGGCCAGCGCGTCGACCTCCCCGCGGCGCTTCTTGCGCGGCGCCGCCGCCTCCTCGTTGAGGCCGAGCAGCTCCACGATGTCCGACACGCCCTTCTGGATCGACGCCGGCACGATGCCGTGCTCCTCGTTGTACGCGACCTGGATGGCGCGGCGCCGGTCGGTCTCGCCGATCGCGGTGCGCATCGCCTCGGTCTCGTTGTCGGCGTACATGATCACCTGGCCGTTCACGTTCCGGGCGGCGCGCCCGATCGTCTGGATGAGCGACGTGGTGCCGCGGAGGAAGCCCTCCTTGTCGGCGTCGAGGATGGCGACGAGGGTGACCTCGGGCAGGTCGAGGCCCTCACGGAGCAGGTTGACGCCCACGAGCACGTCGAACTCGCCGAGGCGCAGCGCGCGCACGATACGGATGCGCTCGAGCGTGTCGATCTCGGAGTGCAGGTAGCGTGCCCGCACCCCGGCCTCGACGAGGTACTCGGTGAGGTCCTCCGCCATCTTCTTGGTGAGGGTGGTGACCAGGGCGCGCTCGTCGCGGTCGACGCGGTCCCGGATCTCGCCGAGCAGGTCGTCGATCTGGTGCCGGGTGGGACGGACGTCCACCCGCGGGTCGACCAGCCCGGTGGGCCGGATGATCTGCTCCACCACGTTCTCGGACTCGCGCCGCTCGAACTCGCCGGGGGTGGCCGAGACGAACACCGTCTGGTCCACGCGCTCCAAGAACTCGGGCAGCTGGAGGGGCCGGTTGTCGAGCGCCGACGGCAGCCGGAAGCCGGCGTCGATCAGCGCGAGCTTGCGGGAGCGGTCGCCCTCGTACATGCCGCGCAGCTGGCCCATCGTGTTGTGCGACTCGTCGATGAAGCAGACGAAGTCGTCGGGGAAGAAGTCGAGGAGCGTGTGGGGCGGCTCGCCGGGCGCCCGGCCGTCGAGGATGCGCGAGTAGTTCTCGATGCCCGAGCAGAAGCCCAGCTCGCGCATCATCTCCATGTCGTACTCGGTGCGCTGCCGCAGCCGGTGGGCCTCCACCAGCTTGCCGGCGACCTCGAACTCGGCCACCTGGTGCTCGAGCTCGGCCCGGATCTCCTTGAGCGCACGGTCGATCGTCTCGGGCGGCGTGATGTAGTGGGTCGCCGGATAGATCGCCATGTGCTTGAGGTCGTTGAGCACCTCGCCGGTGAGCGGATCGAACTCGGTGATGCTCTCCACCTCGTCGCCGAACATGGAGATGCGGTACGCGGTCTCGGAGTCGGCCGGCTGGATCTCGAGCGTGTCGCCCCGCACCCGGAACCGGCCGCGCTCCAGCACCGTGTCGTTGCGCTGGTAGAGGCTCTGGACGAGGTGGGCGAAGATCCGCTCCCTGCTGTGCTCCTCCCCCACCGCGAGCACCAGCACCCGCTCGCGGTAGATCTCCGCCGACCCCAGGCCGTAGATGCAGCTCACCGACGCCACGATCACCACGTCGCGGCGGGCGAGCAGCGCGGCGGTGGCCGAGTGGCGGAGCCGGTCGATCTCGTCGTTGATCGACGAGTCCTTCTCGATGTACGTGTCCGTGGCCGCGATGTAGGCCTCGGGCTGGTAGTAGTCGTAGTAGGAGACGAAGTACTCGACCGCCGCCCCCGGAAGCAGCTCGCGGAACTCGTTGCAGAGCTGCGCGGCGAGGGTCTTGTTGTGCGCGATCACCAGTGCCGGCCGGCCGGACCCGGCGATGACCCGGGCCATCGTGAACGTCTTCCCCGAGCCGGTGACGCCCAGGAGCGTCTGGAAGCGGTCGCCGCGGTCGAGCCCGGTGATGAGCTCCGCGATCGCCTTCGGCTGGTCGCCGGTGGGGGCGTAGTCGGATGAGACCTCGAAGACCGTCGTCGCCATTCGTGGAGGGTACCGCGCGCGTCGGGCGCGACGACCGCCCCCGCCCTGGACGGAGGGCCGAGCCGGGGCGCCGTCGTTTCGGCGCGCGGGCCAACGAGGCGACCGCGGGTCCCCGCCTATCGTCCCCCCCGTCGATACGCGGTGACCCGGGAGGGCGTCGCGGCATCGGCGGCCAGGCCCCGCGACCGGGACGCGGGGCTTCGCGCCTCAGCCGGTGGCGCCGACCCAGGCGCCAC
>DASSBX010000023.1:0-7079 GCA_035698305.1 Miltoncostaeaceae bacterium
ATGGGACCGCATGAGCGTCGCTCGACGGCTCGCGGGGGCCCTGATCATCTGCCTGGCGGCGCTGTTCGCGTCGGCGGGGCCGGCCATGGCCGACGCCTCGCCGGTCGTGGACCTGGTGGACCGGCTGGTGCCCGCGCACGACGACCTCGATGCCGCCCGCGACGCGTTCGCCGGCGCCCGGGCAGCCGCCGGCGACGGGAGCCCCGCCGCCCGGGCCGCGGCCCGCGCCTACGCCGGCGAGAGCGACGACTACGCCCGTCGCACCGCCGCCGTCGCGGTGCGCAGCGACGGGGAGCGCGCGCTGCGGGAGGCGATGGCCGGGTCGAGCCGGGCCCTGTCGGGCGACCTGCGGACCTACGCCGCCGGCGCCATCGACGGGGCGGAGCTGGACCGGCGCGTCGCCGCCACCCGCGCCCGCTCGGCGGAGCGGATCGCGGCGCTGGTGCCGGCGGTCGCGGCGGAGGGCGGTCTGGACGACACGGCCGGCGGGCGTGGCCTCGCGACCGGGCTGGCTCCGGTGATCCTGCTGGTGATGGGCGTGGTGGGCATCGGCGCCATCACGCGACGACGGAGCGCCGCGCGCCGATCCCGGACGTCGTGACCAGCGTCGCGACGACGACCATCCCCGCGGCGCCCGCCATCGCCGCGTGCGTCGAGACCGCGTCCACCACCGTGCCGCCGAGCGCCGAGCCCAGCGCGACCCCCGCGGTGATCCCCGTCGTGATCCACGTGTAGGACTCGGTGAGCGTCCCCGCCCGGGCGACGTCGGCGACCATCGCGTAGAGGGTCGCGAAGGCGGGGGCGATGCACGACCCCGCCACGACGAGCGCGAGGGCGAGCGTCCACGGCTCGGGGGCGACGGCCACCAGGGCGTCGGCGGCGGCGGTCGCCCACAGCAGCGTGACCAGGCGGCGGTTGGGGTCGGCCGGCGCCCGGCTGCGCGCCACGGCGAGGCCGCCGGCCAGGCTCCCCGCCGCCCACGCCGCGAGGAAGGGCCCCACCAGGCCGGGGTGCCCATGCTCCTCGGCCGACGCCGCCAGGGCGATCTCGATGGCGCCGAACGACGCCCCCATGCAGGCGACGGTGCCGAGCAGGGTCAGCAGGGCGCGGCTGGCCAGGGCGCCGGCGACCGTGCGCGCGACGCCCGTCGGCGTCCAGCGCCGCGACATCGGCGCCGCCGCGAACCACGCCGTGCCGGCGACCAGCACCGCGACGCAGGCGAGCAGGCCGACGGAGGGCGACGTCAGGGCGGCGACGACGCCCACCATCACCAGGGGACCCAGGATGAACGTGAGCTCCACGCCCGCCGACTCCAGGGCGTAGATCGCGTGGCGGCGCTCGGGCGGCACGATCTCCGGCCACAGGGCGCGCGTCGCGCCGCTCACCGGCGGGTGGGCCATGCCGGCGACCGCCGCCAGGGCGGCCAGGACCGCGATCGGCGTGTCGTCGGGCGCCAGCGCGATCACCACCAGCGGCACCGAGCTCACGAGCGCCGCGGGCAGCAGCACGGCGCGGTGGCCGCGCGTGTCGACCAGGCGGCCGATCAGCGGCGACAGCGCGGCCAGCCCGACCGAGAACGCGCCGGCCACGATCCCGCCGTCGCCGTAGTCGCCACCGGTGTCGCGCACCCGCAGGATCAGGAGCAGCGCGATCGCCGTGTACGGCAACCGGCCGAGCAGCGAGGAGGCCAGCGTGCGCGGCACACCGGGCAGGGTCACCAGGGTGCGCAGGGAGGCGTCGTGGGGCGCGGCCATCCCGTCAGATTCGCACAGCCCGGCGCGGTTTCTCACAGAATCCAAACGGCCGGCCCCCTGGATCGCGGCGACGGATGGCGTACTCATATGAGGCGATGCTCATCCGAGGCCGTCCGCCCCGCCGCCGCACGATCCTGGCGATGCTCGCCGCCGCCGGCGCCGCCGCCGTGGCGCTGCCGCTGATGGCCTCCGCCGGCCCCGGGACCCGGGCGCCCGACCTGCGCGCCGACCCCGTGGAGGGCATCGAGGGCCCGCAGGTCTACGCGGACACCGGCGTCTACGGCGCGGGCCGGCTGCTGGTGCGCTTCGACGGGTTCGTCACCAACGTCGGCGACGGCCCCGTGGAGGTGTCCGGCAACCCGCAGAACGGGTCGGTGCGCCAGCGCGCGTGGTCGGCGTCGCAGGGGCCCGGCGACGCGCCGTCGGTGGAGGTCGGCAGGCCGGAGGTGCTGTTCGAGGAGGCGGACGGCCACGACCACTTCCACCTGAAGAACGCGATGCGGTACTCGCTGTGGAACGTGCAG
The DNA here is from genome assembly GCA_035698305.1 of Miltoncostaeaceae bacterium. Taxonomy (GTDB): domain Bacteria; phylum Actinomycetota; class Thermoleophilia; order Miltoncostaeales; family Miltoncostaeaceae; genus Miltoncostaea. The sequence continues at coordinate 2,279 of DASSBX010000023.1, forward strand.
CGGACGGCGCAGGTGGCGCCGGGCCAGAAGGCCGGCTTCTGCCTCTACGACATCGAGGACGCGCCGAGCCCCTCCCCGCCGCCCGACCCGCAGGTGTACACGGCGGACGTCACCCACTTCTGCGAGCAGGGCAACCCCTCGTCCACGTCGCTGCGCATGGGCACGTCGGCGGGCTGGCGGGACGTCTACGCCAAGTACCTCGCCTACCAGTGGGTGGACGTGTCGGGCACGGCGCCCGGGCAGTACCTCGTGGCCTCCGAGGCCGACCCGGAGAACCGCATCTGGGAGGGCGGCGGCGCGGGCGAGGTGAACCCGCCGACGTTCGCGAGCCAGCCCGTGACGGTCCCGGGGTGGACGGCCCAGCCGGTGGTGGTGGCGCAGTCCGCCGCACCCCAGGCGATCGCCCTGTCGGCCCGGAAGTTCGGCGTGCAGTCCGATGGGAACCTGCGCTACCGGATCGTCAGCGCGCCCGCGGGCGGGACGCTGAACGTGCCGGTGGGCGGCAGCTTCGACCCGGCGACCCAGACCCTCGTCTACACGCCGACGCCGGGCCACCTCACGTCCGACGCGTTCACCTTCGCCGCCTACTCGGCGTCGTCGCCCTTCCCCACGAGCCCGCCGGCCTCGACCGTCACGATCGCCGGGGCGACGCCGTCGGTCGCCATCTCCGGCATGCCCCTGTGGTTGGTCGCCGGGTCGAGCGTGCAGCTGACGGCGACCGTCGCGAACCTGCCCGCGGGCGTCACCTGGTCGGCCACCGCCGGGACCATCTCGGCGAGCGGCCTGTACCGCGCACCCACCACCCCGCCGGCGGGCGGCGTCGTGACCGTCACCGCCGCGAGCACCGCCGACCCCGCCGTCGTCGGGACCGCCGCCACCGGCATCCGCCCGAACCCCGGCGGCGCGGCCGCGCCCGGCGTCGCCGGACGGGTGGTCGCGGGGCGCAAGGCGCTGTCGCGGCTGCTGACCGGGCACGTGGGCCGGACGGTGATCCTGGCCAAGGTCCAGGTCGGCGGCCGGCGCGGCACCCTGCGCTTCACCGCCACCGTGAAGCGGAAGGTCGTGGGCCGCTGCGCCGTCCGGAAGGTGGGGGCCCGCAAGACGGTGACCTGCAAGATGCGGATGAAGCGGCCCTATCCGCTGAGGAAGGTCCGCGTCACCGCCCGCTTCACGGCCGTGAACGGGAAGGTCGCCGTGCGGCGCTCCTGGGTGGCCCGCTAGGCGCCGGCCCCGGGGACCGGGCGGGGGGGGACCAACCGGACGGGATCCAGCTCGTCTCGTTCCAGATGCGCGACGGCGTGGTCTGGGTGAGCTGGAAGGTGGTGCGGCCGGTCGCGGCGGCGGCCGGCGCAGGCAGCGCGGAGGCGGCCGCCAGGAACCGGCCCGCGCGCCCGGGCGCCCCTCGTCGACCAGCCGCGACGCGGCGCACGGGCGCCCGCAGGGGGCGGCATGCGAGTAGCCTTGCGCCTTCCGCAGACCGTGGACGAGTTCATCAACACCACAATCAACGGCCTCTCGAGCGGCGCGATCTACGCGCTCGGGGCCGTCGGCCTGTCGCTGGTGTACGGGATCCTGAAGCTCGTGAACTTCGCCCACGGCGACTTCATGACGCTCGGCGGCTACGTCGCGTTCGCCATCAACGTGAGCGCCGGGGCGCCGCTGTGGGTGGCGATCGTCGGCGCGATCGCGGCGATCGCGGCGCTCGGCCTGGTGACCGAGGCGGTGATCTGGCGGCCGATGCGGCGCAAGGGCGCCGGCGTGATGCAGCTGCTGCTGCTGTCGATCGGGTTGGCGTTCGTGATCCGCAACCTGATCCTGTTCCAATGGGGCGGCCAGCCGCGCTCGCTGGACGTCGACAACCTGCAGTCGTGGAACCCGTTCGGCGACGTCAACATCAGCGCGATCCAGGTGACCGTGATCCTCACCGCGGGGATCGTGATCCTGCTGGTCGCGCTGATGCTCAAGACGACGTTGATCGGCAAGACGATGCGCGCCCTGTCCGACTCGTTCGACCTGGCCGAGGTGTCGGGCGTGAACACCCGGCGGGTGGTCACCTACACCTGGATCCTGGCGGGCAGCCTCGCCGGGCTGGCCGGGGTGCTGGCCGCCGTCTACACCACCCTGACGCCCAACACCGGCTTCCTGCTGCTGCTGTCGATCTTCGCGGCCGTGGTGCTCGGCGGCATCGGCGACGCCTACGGCGCGCTCCTCGGCGGCTTCGCCCTGGGCCTGATCCAGGAGTGGTCGACCAACGTGGTGGAGCCGACCTGGAAAGAGGCGATCGGCTTCCTGGTGCTCATCATCGTCCTGCTCGTGCGCCCCAACGGCTTCTTCGGCCGGGCGCGGACGGTCTAGTGGACCCCCTCCTCGCATTCGGCTTCTGGGCCTTCGTCCTGACGTTCGCCGGGATCTACGCGATCTTCGTGCTGGGGCTGCAGGTGGAGGTGGGCGACACCGGGCTCATCAACTTCGGCCACGTCGCGTTCATGGCCATCGGGGCCTACGCCACGGGGCTGATGCTCACCAACGGCTGGAGCGTGTGGCTCGCGATGCCGCTGGCGGTGCTGGCGGCGGCGGCCGGCGGGCTGCTGCTGGGCATCCCGACGCTGCGGCTGCGCGCCGACTACTTCGCGATCACCACCATCGCCGCGGGCGAGATCCTGCGCATCGCGATCCAGAACGAGCAGGGCACCACCGGGGGCACCCAGGGCCTGCGCGGCGCGTCCGGGCCGTGGCGCGACTTCAACCGCGACGCGGTCGACTGGCTCGAGGGGCTCGGCTGGGACAACGTGGACCGCCGCACCCCCCTGCTGGTGATCGTGTGGGCGGTGGCGGTGCTCGTGGGGCTGCTGCTCGTGTACCTGGGCCGCACGCCGTGGCGCCGCAACCTGCGCGCCGTGCGCGAGAACGAGGAGGCCGCTGCGGCCGCGGGCGTCAACGTCTTCTCCTACAAGCTCCAGTCCCTGGCGCTGGGGTCGGGGATCGCGGGCCTGGCGGGCGTGCTCTACACGTTCTTCTCGACCACCCTCTTCCCCAACCAGTTCGAGCCGATCTTCACCTTCGTCGGCTTCGCGATCCTGATCATCGGCGGGATCGGCAGCTACTTCGGAGTGGTGATCGGCTCGGTGGTGGTGGCGTTCATCGTCTCCGGCACCCGGTTCCTGGACTTCCCGATCGACGCCGACAAGGTCGCGGCCCTGCGGTTCGTGCTCATCGGGCTGCTGATCATGGGGTTCATGGCGTTCCGGCCGCAGGGCGTGTTCGGCAAGAAGGAGGAGCTGCACCTCGATGCCTGACGCCTCCGCCCTGCTGGACGTCGACGGCCTGAAGGTCCGCTTCGGCGGGCTCCAGGCGGTCGACGGCGCCAGCTTCTCCGTGCAGCAGGCGTCCGTCACGGCGCTCATCGGGCCGAACGGCGCGGGCAAGACCACCGCGTTCAACCTGCTGACCGGCTTCATCAAGGCCGACGCCGGGTTCGTCCGCTTCGCCGACCACGACATCTCCCGCGCCCGCTCCGACCTGATCGCACGGCTCGGGATGGTCAGGACGTTCCAGCTCACGCGGGTGCTGGGGAAGATGACGGTGCTCGAGAACGTGATGCTCGGCGCCCCCGACCAGCCGGGCGCGAAGCTCTCGAACGCGCTGTTCCGGCCCCGGCTGTGGCGGGCGCGCGAGGCGGAGGTCCGCGACGAGGCGCGGGCGCTGCTGGCCGAGGTGGGCATCGAGAGCCACGCCCACGAGTACGCCGCCGTCCTCTCCGGCGGCCAGCGCAAGCTGCTGGAGCTCGCCCGCGCGCTGATGACGCGGCCGCGCCTGGTGCTGCTGGACGAGCCGATGGCGGGCGTCAACCCGACGCTGGGGCGGCGGCTGCTGGAGTACCTCCAGAAGCTGCGCGAGGAGCGCGGCATGACCGTGCTCTTCGTGGAGCACGACATGGACGTGGTGATGGGCATCTCCGACGAGGTCATCGTGATGGCCGAGGGCAGCGTCATCGCCCGCGGCCGGCCGGAGGAGGTGCGGACCGACCAGCGGGTGATCGACGCCTACCTCGGCGCGTCGGGGCCGGAGGCGACCGCCGCGTGAGCGCGTCCGCCACGCCCGCGGAGCCCATCCTCCACGCCGACCACCTCGTGGGCGGCTACGTGGAGGAGGTCGACATCCTCCGCGGCTGCACGCTCACGGCCGCCGATGGCGAGATCGTGGTCGTGATCGGGCCGAACGGGGCCGGCAAGTCGACGCTGGCGAAGGCGATCTTCGGGCTGGTCCGGGTCCGCGAGGGCCGCGTGACGCTGCGCGGGACGGACGTGACGAGCGCGCCGCCGCACGAGGTGACCGCCCACGGCATGAGCTACGTCCCGCAGGTGGCCAACGTGTTCGGCTCGCTCACCGTCCAGGAGAACCTCGAGGTGGGCGGGGTGCTGCGCAGGTCGGCGATCCGCGAGCGGATGGCCCAGATGATGGAGCTGTTCCCGCGTCTCGGGGAGCGCCGCCGCCAGCGGGCGGGCACGCTCTCCGGCGGCGAGCGCCAGATGCTCGCGATGGCGCGGGCGCTCATGCCGGACCCGACGGTGCTGCTGCTCGACGAGCCGTCCGCCGGCCTCGCCCCGCGCGCCGTGGGGGAGGTGTTCGACACGGTCGTCGACATCAACCGCGCCGGGGTCACGATCGTGATGATCGAGCAGAACGCGCGGCGGGCGCTGGCCATGGCCGACCGCGGCTACGTGCTGGAGGGCGGCACCAACCGGTTCGAGGGCACCGGAGAGGCCCTGCTGGCCGACCCGCAGGTGGCCGAGCTGTACCT
>DASSBX010000024.1:0-11277 GCA_035698305.1 Miltoncostaeaceae bacterium
GGCCGACGGCCTGGCGACGAACGCGGTCAACCCCGTGTTCCGGTGGTCGCCCTCGGCCGATGGGGGGAGCGGCCTGGCGGGCTACGCCCTCACCCTCGACGGGGCCGTGGTGGCCTCCGTCCCGGCGGGCGCGACGACGGCGACCGTGCCGGGCGGGGTGCCGGAGGGCCGTCACGTGTGGACGGTCACGGCCCGCGACGCGGCGGGGAACCCCCGCGGCGCGACCCCGCGGTCGCTCGTCGTGGACCGCACCGGGCCGGGGGCGCCGCGCCTCTCGGCGCCGGGAGCCCGCGCCAGGGTGGCGGGGCCGTCGGTGACGCTGTCCTGGTCGGGCGCGGCGGACGCCCTGACGGGCGTGTCGCAGTACCGGGTGCTCGTGGACGGCGCGGCGGTGCGGACGCTGCCGGGCACCTCCCGGGTGGCGACGGTGCGGATGGGCCTCGGCGCCCACGTGTGGCAGGTGCAGGCGGTCGACGGCGTCGGCAACGCGTCGGCGGCGCCGGCCCGGGCGCTGACGGTCACGCGGGCCCGGCCCCGGGCGTCCGCCCGGCGCATCGCGCTTCGGCCGGTGCGTGCCGTCCGCGCCGGCCGCCGGCCCGTGGTGCGTCTGGCCCTCGGAAAGCCGGGCCGGGTGCGGTTCACGGTGCGGCCGGCCTCGAGGCCGCGGGCCGTCGGCACGTTCACGAGGAGGCTGACGGCGGGGCCGTCGCGGTTCGCGATGCCGGCGCGCCTGTCCCACCGCCTGCGCGGGGGGCGCACCTACGTGATGACCGCCCGCGGCGTCGGCACCACCGACAGCGTCCGCTTCGCCGTCACGGGTCGCCGCTAGCTAGCGGACGCGCCAGCCCACGTCGAGATGGGGGCCGTGGAGGATCGCGTACTTCGGGCGGGCGCGGCGGGCGTGGAAGACGATGGTGAACCGCTCGCCCTCCGTCAGGGCCAGCTCGGGGGGCAGGCGCCGGAACGCGACGGTGCTGAGCCGGCCCTCCTCGTCGGCGAACACCGCCTGGTAGCGCAGGCCCAGCCACCGCTTCTCCAGGCGGGGCCGGCCGACGCAGCGGGCGCCGATCATGGCGGGGAAGGTGTCGCCGCACCCCGGGCAGGCGAGATGCACCACCCGGCCGCCGGCGTCGGGCACCCGGCTGCGGGTGGCGCAGGAGGGGCAGGGGAGCTCCCGCACCGGCGGCGGGGGCGGTGCGGGCTGCGGGGAGGCGCCGGGGCCACGGCCGTCGCGCTCGCGGCGCAGGTCGTACCGGCGGCGCCCGGACGTGTCGCCCAGGACCTGCCAGGCGGCGTTGGCGGCCTTGGTGATCTCCTCCGCCCGGGCGCGCTGGTCGGGGTCGCGGAACCGGTCGGGGTGGAACGCGGTGAGGTGGAACCGCCAGGCCTCGCGGATCTCCTCCCGGGTCGCGGCAGGGTCGACGCTCAGAGCCGCGTAGTGGTCGTCGGGGTCGCGCACGTCCGCCCTGGAGCATGACGGATCGCGCGCGGAGCGCCCCCCGCGCGTAGGCTGCCCGCGTGGACGAGGAGCTCGCGCCCATCGGCATGAGACTGCGCGAGGCCCGGATGCGGCAGGGCCTGGACCTCGCCGACTGCGCGGCGGCGACCAGGATCCGCGAGCGCTACCTCATCGCGATCGAGGACGGCCGCTTCGAGTCGCTCCCCGGCCCCGCGTACGTGAGCGGGTTCATCCGCGCCTACGCCGCCCACCTCGGGGTCACGGTGGACGGCCCGGTGAAGGAGCTGCCGGTGCCGGGGCAGCCGACCCCCCAGGGGCGGGTGCGGCCCGTCACGGTCAGCGCCACGCGCATCACGCCGCGGGGGGTGGGGCAGCGTCCCCGTTGGCGGCGCTGGCTGGCGGTGATCGTCGTGCTCGCGATCGTGGCGGTCGTGCTCGCGGCCGTCGCGGGGGCCGACGTCTTCACGCTCGGATAGGGCCCCGCCGGGCGAGGGTTGCCCGCGGCGCCCAACGGGTCGAGAGTGGCGCCATCCCGAGCCCCGAGTGGAAGGAGCGCGACGGTGTCGACGTATCTCGCCCTCTTCACCTACGAGCAGGCGGCCTGGCGCGACATGGTCCGCAAGCCGGAGGACCGGGAGGCGGCCGCCAGGGCGGTGATCGACGCTGCCGGCGGCAGCCTGCTGGCGTTCTACTGGATGCTCGGCGACCACGACGGCCTGGCGATCTACGAGGCTCCGGACGCCGCCGCGGCCGCCGCCGTGACGGCGGCGATCATGGCGAGCGGCAGGGTCGCCGGCGTCCGCACCAGCGCGCTGCTGGCGTCGACGGAGAGCCACGAGGCCCTGGAGCGGGCGAGCGCCGTCGCCAGGGCGTACCAGCCCCCAGGCCTGCGGGAGGGCTGGTACGCCGACTTCGAGGAGCCGTAGGTCGCACGGGCGGGAGCGCCGGCCGCACGGGCCCCTGAACGACGGAAGCCCCGCGGGGGCGGGGCTTCCGTGGTTCCGAGTTCCGCATACGGGATGTGACTCGGGTCACCGCCGAGGCGTCGCAGTGGTGCTCACCACGCGCGCAGAGCGCCTGGCCATGCTGGAGCCCGGCCCTTCGTGGCGGGGCGACGTCTGGGTGGGCGTCAGCATCGAAGGTGAGCGCGCCGCCGCCCATCCGCTCGCGGGGTTGGCGTCGGGCGGGGCTCGTCGATCCCGCGCCGGTGATCCACCCGCAAACGCGCGACGCGCGCATCCGTGCAACCCACCTTCTCCCGCAGCTCGCCACGGGCTGGTCCCGCGTCGCCGCTCGGGAGCGATGCAAGCCGCCCGGGCCAGCACGAGGAACGCCAGGAAGCGTCCAGTCGGGAGGAGCGTTTCGGAGCAGCGGCGTGGCGGGAAATGGGAGGCATATGCCGCCGACCACCACCTTGGTGGCGGCAGTCCGGGAGGCTGACGCAGTGAGCACGGGCATTGTTGTTGCCATCGTCGCAGTGGCGGTCGTCCTCGTGGTGCTCCTCGTAACCGCTTCGATGCGTGGGCGTCAGAGGCGTGGAGCGCAGCAGCGGCGCGCAGATCGGCGCGAGCTCAGAGAAGCGGATGAGCGGGCCGGCCGTGCAGAGCGGGACGCCGATACCGCCCGGGAGGAAGCCGACCGGAAGGCCGACCGGGACCGGTAGTCGGAACACGCCTGGCACGAGCTGCGCGGGTCCGTGGTCGAGCGGAGGACTGGGGAAATCGACATCGGACCCGATGGCCGTTGTTCCCCACGTGGCTCCCACCATTCCGTGCGGACTCCAACTGCCGCAACGGTGAGACTCCGCGGATCCGAGCCGATCGCGTCAGGTCAGCACGATGCGTCGGCGGGAATCTCCGACAGCTCGCCGATCACCATGAGGAGGGCGGCGACGCCGGCGAGGACCAGAACGCGGTGCGCGGGCCCGGTGCCGTCGAGCACCGCGAAGACGTGGCTGCCCACGGCGCGTTCGTGTGCGCCGAGAAGGGCGTGAAGGCCTGTCGAGTCCATGAAGCTGAGCCCGGCGAGGTCCATGACGATCGCTCGGGGCCTCGTGGCCTCGATGTCAGCGAGGGTGGCGGCGAAGTCGCCGGCGGCCGCCATGTCGAACTCGCCCAGGAGCGCGAGCCGCACGACGTCCCCCTCGCGCTCGATGCGCCCCCGCATGATCCGGTTCCCACCGAAGGCAACCGGATACCGCTCGATCGCGCTGCCATCGAGAGTCGCTGCCATCTCCTTTTCGCCCCGATCGTCGTGAATCGACGGGCGCCACCGGGGTCTGGGGCAGCGAATCGGGCGGTGCCACGGTGTCCGCGGTCGCCCTCTTACGGCGAGCCTACCCGGGTTGCACGCTCCAGTCCATCCGAAGCGGCGGCACCGCCAACGCGATCGGCGACGTTGGGTGACGGCACCAAGGAAGCCCCGCAGCGGCGGGGCTCCCAGGGTTCCGAGTAGCGCATACGGGATTTGAACCCGTGTTACCGCCGTGAGAGGGCGGCGTCCTAGGCCCCTAGACGAATGCGCCGTGGAAACTGCAGTGGACCGGGTGAAGCTGGGGGAGGAGGATTCGAACCCCCGCTACCGGGGCCAGAACCCGGCGTCCTACCGCTAGACGATCCCCCATCAACCCGGACGCGATGGAGAGGGTACCAAACGTGTTCCGACGCTCAACCCGGGCCGCGGTCGGGCGCGGCGCGGCGCGTCAGCCGGCCACCGACTCCCAGTCGCCGTAGAGCTCGGCGTAGCGCCCACCGGCGGCCACCAGCTCGTCGTGCGTCCCCTGCTCCACGATGCGGCCGCCCTCCAGCACGACGATGCGGTCGGCGTCGCGGATCGTGCTGAGGCGGTGGGCGATCACGATGGCGGTGCGGTCGGACAGGAGGGTGTCGAGCGCCGCCTCGATGCGCGCCTCGGCGCGGAGGTCGACCGACGAGGTGGCCTCGTCCAGGATCAGCAGCCGCGGGTTGGCCACCAGCGCCCGGGCGAAGCTGATGAGCTGGCGCTGCCCGGCCGACAGCCCGGAGCCCTTCTCGCTGATGACCGTGTCCATGCCCTCGGGCAGTCCGGCGAGGAGGTCGTCGGCGCCGACGGCCGCCGCGGCGGCGTACAGCTCCGCGTCGGTCGCCTCGGGCCGCCCGAAGGCCAGGTTCTCGGCGACGGTCCCGGCGAACAGGTGGCCCTCCTGCGGCACGACGGCGAGCTGGTCGCGAAGGGAGCGCTGGGTCACGGCCCGCAGGTCGTGGCCGTCGATGAGCACGGCGCCCTCGGCCGGGTCGTAGAATCGGGCGATGAGCTTCGCGAGCGTCGACTTGCCGGCGCCGGTGGTCCCCACCAGCGCGACGGTCTCGCCGGCCCGGATGTGGAGGTCGATGTCCTGGAGCACCGGGACGCGGTCGTAGGCGAAGCCCACGCCGCGCAGCTCCACCTCGCCGCGGATCGGGGGCAGCTCGACGGCGTCGGGGGCGTCGGCCAGGCGCGGCTGCGTGTCGAGCACGCCGAAGATCTTCTCCAGCGCCGCCATCGCCGACTGGAACGTCGCGTAGAGCTGGGAGAGCTGCTGGATCGGGTCGAAGAAGCTCGACAGGTAGCCGACGAAGGCCACCATGACGCCGACGGTGATCTCCTGGTCGAGCACCATCGTCGCGCCGAAGTACAGGATGATCGCGGTGCCGATGCCCGCCAGCAGCTCCACGCCCGGGAAGTAGGCGCCCGACAGGCGGATCGTGGCCATGTTGGCCTCGCGGTACTCCTGGTTCACCCGGTCGAACAGCCGCGCGGTGGGCTCCTGGCGGCCGAAGCCCTGCACCACGCGCATGCCGGAGAGCGTCTCCTGGAGGGTGGCCAGCACCTCCGCCACCCGCTCGCGGGTGCGCCGGTACGCCCGGGTGGAGTAGATGCGGAACAGCGCCGTGCCGACCGCGAGCGCCGGGAAGATCACGAACGTCAGCAGCGCCAGCTCCGCGTCGTAGGCGAACAGGATCGCCACGACGCCGATGAAGGTGAGCCCGTTCACGACCAGCGACGTGACGCCGTCGGTCACGAGCTGCTGGAGCGCCTCGATGTCGCTGGTCAGGCGGCTCACGGAGCGGCCGGTGGGGGTGCGCTCGTGGTAGCCGAGCTCCAGGCGCATGAGGTGCCGGAACGTCTCGGTGCGCAGGTCGAGGAGCACCCGCTCGCCCACCCAGCTCGACAGGTACGTCTGGTGGTAGCCGGCGAGCCAGCCCACCAGGCCCACCACCACGAACAGGACGACCGCCTCGACCAGCACGCCCTTGTCGCCGTCGCCGATGCCGTGGTCGATGGCGTACTGCGCGATCGCCGGGATCGCCAGACCCGACGCCGTGACCAGCAGCATCAGCGCGACGGTGGCGGCCGTCCGCCCCAGGTAGGGGCGGAAGTAGGGCACCAGGCGGCGCAGCTTGTGCCGCGCGGGCGGCGGCTCGGCGCCGATCGCGGCGGGGCGGGGGGCGGAGGGGGCCGCGGTCCCCACTAGACGTCCCTCGCGATCAGGTCGGGCCGGGCCAGGCCGCCGTCGTGGATCTCGCGGTACAGGGCGTTGGTCTCGTACAGCTCGGCGTGGGTGCCGCGGGCCACGATCCGCCCCGCCTCCAGCACCACCAGCTCGTCGGCGAGCTGGAGGGTGGACAGCCGGTGCGCGATCACCAGGGTGGTGCGGCCCGCCATCACCTCGCGCAGGGCGGCCTGGATCTCGCGCTCGGTGGACGCGTCGACCGACGCGGTCGCCTCGTCCAGGATCAGCACCCGCGGGTCGGTGAGCAGGGCGCGGGCGATCGCCAGGCGCTGGCGCTGGCCGCCCGAGAGCATCAGGCCCCGCTCGCCCACCACGGTGTCGTAGCCGTCCGGCAGGGCCTCGATGAACCCGTCGGCGCGCGCCATCGCGGCGGCGCGCCGGATCTCCCCGTCGGTCGCGTCGGGGCGGCCGTAGGCGATGTTCTCGCGCACGGTGGTGGAGAACAGGAACGGGTCCTGCGAGACCATCCCCACCGCTCGGCGCAGATCGTCGAGCCGCACGTCGCGCACGTCGGCGCCGTCCAGCAGCACCCGGCCGACGACGGGGTCGGCGAAGCGCGGCACCAGCTGGGTGAGCGTGGTCTTGCCGGAGCCGGTCGGGCCGATCAGGGCGATGGTGCGCCCCGCGGGGACGTCGAGGTCGATGTCGTGCAGCACCGGGGCCTCGTCCGGTCCGTAGGCGAACGTGACGCCCTCCATGCGCACGTGCCCGTCGCCGGGCGGCAGGGGCGGCGCGCCGGGCGGCTCGACGATGTCGGGCTCGGCGTCGAGCACCTCGAAGATGCGGGTGCCGCCGGCGATCGCGCGCTGCCCCTGCCCGACGAGCATCCCCAAGCTGCGGAACGGCGCCATCAGCAGGGTCAGGTAGAGGTAGAAGGCGACGAACTCGCCGAGGCTCATGTCGCCGTCGATGGTCAGCAGGCCGCCGTACACGAGCACCACCCCGAGCCCCAGGACGGGGATGAACCCCATCAACGGCTGGTAGAGGGCGCGCAGGTGCGCGGCGTCCATGCTGCGGTCGAAGGCGCCCCGGGCGGTGGCGCCGAAGCGGGTGGTGCGATCGCCCTCGCGGCCGAACGCCTTGATCACCCGGATGCCGACGGCGCTCTCCTCGGCCATCTCCGTGACCACGGCCACCCGCTGCTGCACGTCGATCAGGACGGGGTTGGAGCGCTTGCTGTAGCGCCACGCCACCACGCCCAGGCCCGGCCCCATCAGCAGGGCCAGCAGGGCCAGCGACCAGTTCATCCACAGCAGGATCCCGGTCACGATCACCAGCGTGAACGCCTGCATGAACAGGAAGATCAGGCCGTACCCCAGGAAGAAGCGCACGGTCTGGAGGTCGCTGGTCGCGCGCGACATCAGCTGGCCGACCGGCATGCGGTCGTAGTAGGACAGGGACATGCCCTGGAGGTGGGCGAAGAGACGCCGGCGGAGGTCGTACTCGACGGCCAGGCTCACCTGGCCGGAGACCCACCGGCGCACCACGCCGAAGCACATCCGCACCACCACGATCGCCACGACCAGCCACAGCAGCGGGGCCAGCGCCCCCCTGTCGCCGCCGCGGACGACGTCGTCGATCACCCGTCCGGTCAGGTATGGCAAGGTGACGGAGCACGCCATCAAGCCGGCGGCGCTGACCGCGGTCACGGCCACACGTCCGGTGTGGGGCCGCAGGAAGCGCAGCAGGCGTCGGAGGACTCGCAAGGTGATTCACTGGTGAACGATAGGGAAGGGGCCCGGGGCTCACAAGGACGCGCGGGGGCCGTCGTCGTCGACGCCCTGCCCGACCTGCCGGGCCACCCGGAGGCATACGCCGTGCCGAACGTCAGCGAGGGGCGCGACCCGCACACCATCCAGGCGCTGGTCGACGCCTGCCGCGTCCCGCGCGTGCGGGTGCTCGACGTGCACTCCGACCCCGACCACCACCGCAGCGTCATCACGCTCACGGGCGAGTCGATCGCGGTGCAGGACGCTCTGGTGAGCCTGGCCGGCGAGTGCGTCGACCGCATCGACCTGCGCCGCCACCGCGGTGCCCACCCGCGCACCGGCGCCCTGGACGTGGCCCCGATCGTTGCGCTCGACGACGACGGCGAGCCGCTGGCCGAGGAGATCGCCCGCGGGCTGGCGGAGCGGATCGGCACCGACCTGAACCTGCCGGTGTTCCTCTACGGCCAGGTGGCGGGCGACCCCGCCCGCTCGCGGCCCATGGACTTCCGCCGCCAGGGGCTCGAGGAGCTGGAGCGCCTGATGGAGGAGGGCGAGCTTTCGCCCGACGCCGGCCCGTCGCGCCTGCACCCCACGGCGGGCGCCGTGCTGGTGGGCGTGCGCCCGCCGCTGATCGCGATGAACGTGTGGCTGCCGGAGGGGACCCTCACCGAGGCCCGCGCCATCGCGGCCCGCGTCCGCGAGAGCGGCGGCGGCCCGCCCGGCGTCCGCGCCCTGGGCCTGTACCTGCCGGAGGCGGGGATGGCGCAGGTCTCCATGAACATCGAGGACCACCGCGCCGCGCCGCCGGCGGTGGTGGTGCAGGCCGTGCGGACCGAGGCCGAGCGCCTGGGGATCGCGGCGGGCGAGGCGGAGCTGGTGGGACTGATCCCACGCGACGCCCTGCTCGGCGGGCCCACGCCCTCGGCGCTCAACATCCACGGCTTCCGCCCCGGGATGGTCATCGACACCCACACGGCGTCCCGCAACTAAGTGCCCCGGACCGAAGATCGCGCGGTGTTTCCCGGCTGCATCGCATCGCGAGGCGGCGTCCTCGACCTCGGCAATAGGACACCGCTATTGCCGAGGATCTGCGTCCTTGCCTCGCGGGCGATTCGCTCGGGAAACCCATGCACGACCTCCGGACCGGGGCACTGATGGCCAAGCGGAAGAAGCGCAAGAGCGCCGGCCCGCCGCCGGTGACGGGCCCCAAGCGGCCGTCGGCGGTCGCCGCGGCCGAGGAGGCGGCGGCCAAGCCCGAGGTGCAGAAGCGCAAGCCGGGCGAGCCGGTGCCGCCGTCGTTCCGGGGGGTGCTGCTGCGCGCCGGGATCGTCGCCGCGCTGTTCTACCCCTACCTCATCTACGCCGTGGGTGAGGATCCGGGGCCGGCGTTCCTGCTCAGCGTGATCGCGCTGGCGTTCATGATCCCCCTCGGCCTCTGGCTCGACCGCTTCCGCTACAAGCGCCAGCTGCGCCGGTGGGAGCAGCGCCGGGCGGCTCGCACGCCGGGACGCTGAGCGTGGGCGAGAGCGGCCGCCGCGCGGCGGCCCCGCGGGGCACCCGGGATGTGCTCCCACCCGAGAGCGCCGTGCGCCAGCGGGTGATCGACGTGGCGCGCGACGCCTTCGAGCGCTACGGGTATGGCCGGATCGTGACGCCGACCTTCGAGGAGACGGAGGTGTTCGCGCGCGGCGTGGGCACGAGCACCGACGTGGTCCGCAAGGAGATGTACACCTTCCAGGACGGGTCGGGGCGGTCGCTGAGCCTGCGCCCCGAGGGCACCGCCCCGGTCGTGCGCGCCTTCGTGCAGCACGGCATGCACAAGCTGCCGCTGCCGGTGAAGCTCTGGTACGCCGCCCCGATGTTCCGCTACGAGGCGCCGCAGGCGGGGCGCTACCGCGAGCACTGGCAGGTGGGCGCCGAGGCGATCGGGTCCGACGACCCGCTGCTGGACGTCGAGGTGATCGCCCTGCTCGACGGCATCTACCAGGAGCTGGGGGTGCCGGGGGTTTCGCTGCGGCTGGGGAGCATGGGCGACCCGGAGAGCCGCGGGCCGTATCGCGAGCGCCTGGTGGCGTACCTGGAGGAGCACCGCGACGCGCTCGACGCCGACGCGCAGGAGCGGATGCGGATCAACCCGCTGCGGCTGTTCGACACCAAGGACCCGCGGGTGGCCGAGGTGATGGGCGACGCGCCGAAGCTCATCGACCACCTGTCGCCGGCGGCGCAGGCCCACCGCGAGGCGGTGAACGCCGCCCTCCGCCGGCTCGGCATCCCCTTCGAGGAGGACCCGGCCCTGGTGCGCGGCTTCGACTACTACACGATGACCGTGTTCGAGTTCGTCAGCGACAACCTGGGCGCCCAGAGCGCCGTGGGCGGCGGCGGCCGCTACGACGGCCTGGTGGAGGCGCTGGGCGGCCCGCCCACCCCGGGGATCGGCTTCGGCGCCGGAGTCGAGCGGATCGTGCTGGCCCTGGGCGAGGGGGCTGCGGGGACCGCGGGACCGGACGTGTACCTGGCCGTGCCCGACGCGGGGCTGCGGGCGGCGCTGCTGCCGCTGCTGCAGGAGCTGCGCGCCGCCGGGCTGCGGGCCGAGAGCAACCTGGGCGGCCGGAGCATGAAGAGCATGATGCGCCACGCCGCGTCCCTCGGGGCGCGCCGCGTGGCGATCGTGGGTCCGCGGGAGCACGAGGAGGGGATCGCGACGGTGCGGGACATGGAGAGCGGCGAGCAGCGGGCGGTGCCCCTGGGCGACCTGGTGGCGGAGCTGGTCGGGGAGGCCCGCGCGTGATCGGCTCGGGGCGCTACCGCACGGCGACGTGCGCCGACGCGGCGGACCGGCCGGGCGGGACGGTCCGGGTGGCCGGATGGGTCCACCGGCGCCGCGACCACGGCGGCGTGGTGTTCATCGACCTGCGCGACCGCTCCGGGCTGCTGCAGCTCGTGTTCCACCCCGAGGCCGGCGCCGCCTACGAGGCCGCCGGCTCGCTGAGCCCCGAGGACGTGGTCAGCGCGGAGGGCGAGGTGGTGCAGCGCTCCGAGGCGACGATCAACCCGGCGCTCCCCACCGGCCGCGTCGAGCTGGTGGTGGCGACCCTCGACATGCTCAGCGAGGCCGACCCGCTGCCCTTCTCGGTGGAGGACGAGTCGCAGGAGGCGTCCGAGGAGCTGCGGCTCACCTACCGCTACCTCGACATCCGGCGGCCGCGGCGCCTGCGCGCCCTGGAGATGCGCGCGAGGGTGGCGGCGGCGATGCGGCGGGTGCTCGACGCCGAGGGCTTTCTTGAGGTGGAGACGCCGGTGCTCACCCGGTCCACGCCGGAGGGCGCCCGCGACTTCCTGGTGCCGAGCCGCCTGCAGCGCGGCTCGTGGTACGCGCTGCCGCAGAGCCCCCAGCTGTTCAAGCAGCTGCT
Source organism: Miltoncostaeaceae bacterium (assembly GCA_035698305.1). Taxonomy (GTDB): domain Bacteria; phylum Actinomycetota; class Thermoleophilia; order Miltoncostaeales; family Miltoncostaeaceae; genus Miltoncostaea. The sequence continues at coordinate 11,110 of DASSBX010000024.1, forward strand.
GATGGTGGGCGGCCTGGAGCGCTACTACCAGATCGTCAAGTGCTTCCGCGACGAGGACCTGCGCGCCGACCGCCAGCCGGAGTTCACCCAGCTCGACGTCGAGGCGTCGTTCGTCGAGCCCGACGAGGTGCAGGCACTGATGGAGCGGGTGCTCCGGGAGTCGTTCGC
>DASSBX010000025.1:0-10507 GCA_035698305.1 Miltoncostaeaceae bacterium
GGGATCCGTCAGGCGCGCGTCGGGGCTACACGGCGCGGGCGGCGCCCGGCTCTGCGGCGTGGACCGGCTGGGGCCCCCGGAGGGCGGACACCGCGGCTCCCGCCAGGGAGAACGCCACCAGGATCCAGAGCGCCAGGTGCATGCCGCTCATGAACGGGTCGAGCTTGTCGGCCGACAGGCCGGTCGTGAGGCCGCTGAAGATGCTGAACAGCAAGTCGGTGGGGACGACGGCGGTCACGATCATCAGCATGAGCGCGATCGAGATCACCGCACCCGTGTTCTGCAGCATCGTGCGCGTACCGGAGGCGATGCCGCGGCGCCACGGCGGCACGGCGGCCATCATCGCCGCCGTGTTCGGCGAGTTGAACATGCCGGAGCCGACCCCCACGACCGCGAGCCACAGCGCCGACTCCCAGAACGGGCTGGCCACCTGGAGCGTCGTCATGCCGGCCAGGCCCGCGGCGCTCACCAGCATCCCCGCCACCGCCGTGCCGCGGGAGCCGTGGCGGTCGGCCCACCACCCCGCGACCGGGCTCGCCACCAGCATCCCCGCCGCCAGCGGGATCAGCTTCACGCCCGCGGTGATCGGGTCGTCCTGCTGCGGCCCCTGGAAGTAGAAGACGAACAGGAACATCAGCGCGAACCGCGCCAGGCCGTTCAGGAACGCGGCCGCCGCGCACGCCCAGTAGATCCGGATCCGGAACAGGGACAGGTCCAGCATCGGGGACGCTACGCGCGTCTCGGCGACCACGAACAGCGGCATGAACACCGCCGCCGCGGCCAGGCCGATCAGCACCATCGGCGCCGTCCACCCGTCCAGGCCGGCGTCGGACAGCCCCAGCACCAGGCCCGTCAGCCCGATCAGGCAGAGCACGTTGCCGATCACGTCGTGCCGCACCGCGTCCTCGTGCCGCGCCGTCTCGCGCAGCACCAGCCACGCCCAGACGGTCCCGATCACGCCGAACGGGACGTTGAACCAGAACACCCACTCCCAGCCGAACGTGACCAGCCAGCCCCCCAGCACCGGGCCCACCACCAGGCCGACGGCCGCGACCATCGTGTTGGTCCCCATCGCCAGGCCCAGCCGCTCGCGTGGGAACGCGTCGGTGACCAGCGCCCCGGCGTTGGCGAACACGAACGCCCCGCCGGCCCCCTGGAGGATCCGCCACAGGATCAGCGCGGTCCCCGAGTCGGCGAACCCTGCGCCGATCGACGCCGCCGCGAACACCGCCATCCCGCCGATGAACAGGCGGCGGCGCCCGAACTGGTCGGCCAGCCGGCCCGCCGGCAGCATGAGCACCGTGCTCGCGACCATGTAGGCCAGGATCACCCACACCAGGGTCAGCAGCGAGGTGCCGAGCGCCCGCTCCACGTCGGGCAGCGCGATCAGCAGGGTGCCGCTGTTGACCGTCGCCAGGAACATGCCCAGGCTCGTGACGGACAGGACCCACCACGCGTAGGACGGGTGCGCCGCGTCGACGCCCACTCGTCTCCGGGGTGGGACGGGCCGGGGTGGGGCATGGGGGACGGTCGCCATCCCTTGCAGGCTACAACCATGAGGATGCGCTCACCAACACCGGGCCGGGGGCCCCGGCCGCGCACCGTGCTCAGCGGCGGCCGACCATCCTGGTCAGCGCGTTCATGAGCTCCGCGCGCATCTCCTCCTGGTTGGAGGCGTCGGCGCCCATCACGCAGTGGCGCACGTGGTCGTCGACCAACGCGATCGCGACCTTGTCGAGCGCCGCCTGCGCGGCGGAGATCTGCTGGAGGACGTCGATGCAGTATCGCTCGTCCTCCACCATCCCGGCGATCCCGCGCACCTGCCCCTCCACGCGCCGGAGGCGCTTCAGGATGGCCCCCGTGGAGTCGGCGGCGGAGTAGCCGGGGGTGTGCGTGCCGTCGGTCGTGGCCATGGCACGAGTGTTGCATACCACCCCGGAGTATGTATAGCGTCAGAGGGGTGATCTTCCGGCAGCTCATCAACGACGACCTGGGCTGCGCGTCGTACCTCGTGGGCGACGAGGACGCCGGCGTCGCGGCCGTGGTCGACCCGCGCCTGGAGGTCGACGAGTACCTCGCGCTCGCGCGGTACATGGGCGTGCACATCGCGCACGTCCTGGAGACGCACACCCACGCCGACCATGTCTCGGGCCACGGCCGCCTGGCGGCGGCCACCGGCGCCGTGATCCACGTGCACCGCGACGCCGGCGCCCAGTACGAGCACGACCCCATCGACGAGGGATGGGCGCTCGACCTCGGCGCCGTCCGGGTGGTGGCCCTCCACACCCCCGGCCACCGCCCTGAGCACACCGCCTTCGCGCTGGTCGACACCACCCGCGGGCCCGAGCCGTGGGCGGTGCTGACCGGCGACTCCCTCTTCGTCGGCGACGTCGCCCGCCCCGACCTGGCCGTGACGGCCGAGGAGGGCGCCCGCGACATCTTCCGCAGCCTCCACGGCGGGCTGCTGGGCATGGCGCCGGAGGTGGAGGTGTGGCCCGGCCACCTCGGCGGCTCCCTCTGCGGCGGCCCGGCGATGAGCATGAAGGTGAGCTCCACGATCGGCTACGAGCGGTCCCACAACCCCCAGCTCGCCGAGCGCGACGAGGACCGCTTCGTGCAGGCGTCGCTCGCCGCGATCGGGGTGCAGCCGCCGAACTTCCGCCGCATCGTCGAGATCAACCGCGGGCCGCTCGTCACGATGGACGCCCCGGCGCTGCCGATGACCCCCGTCCAGGTGCTGCGCCGCCAGCAGGAGGGGGCGCTGATCGTCGACGTCCGCGCCGACGTCCAGTTCGACGACGCCCACATCCCGGGCGCCGTCGCCGTGACCGCCCTGCGGGCAGGCTTCGGCACCCGGCTCGGGTGGCTGGCGCCACCCCGCCAGGAGGTGGTGCTGGTGGGACGCGACGACGCCGACTCCCGCCGCGCCGCCGGCCTCGCCGCGGCGGTCGGCGTCGACGGCGTGGTGGGCCATCTGGCGGGCGGCATGACGAGCTGGCGCGAGGAGGGGCGCCCCGTCGCGCGGACCGCGCGCCTCGACGTCGAGGCCCTGGCGGAGCGGATGGACGCCGACCCCGACGTCCAGTTGATCGACGTGCGGGAGACGGCCGAGTGGCGGCGGGTGCGGATCCCCGGGGCGCTGCACCGGCCGTGGCACGCGCTGCGCGAGCCGGTGCCCGAGCTGGACCCCGCGCGCCCGGTCGCCGTGATCTGCGCGTCCGGGCAGCGGGCCGCGATCGGGGCGAGCCTCATCGCCGGCCAGGGCGTGCCCCGGGTGTTCCACGTCATCGGCGGCGGGGTCGAGGCCTGGGAGCGGCTCGGCCGGCCGGTCGAGCGGGAGGCCTAGCCTCCGTAGGGGTGGGTGCCGGGCAGGTACCAGAACCCGTCCGCCCCGACGTGCTCCTCCTCGGCCACCCGGCCCAGCTCCTCGCGCGCGTCGTCCAGGGGGATGTCGCGGACGACCGCCACCTCCTGCGACGCCAGCGGCGTCCCCGTCCAGTGCAGCACCTCCTCCGCCGACCCGGGCGGGTCGGCGCGCCGGACGCCGGGGAGCAGGTTGGCGGTGATCACGTCGTACACCTGGAACGGCTGGAACCCGGGGACGGCGATCCGGACGCCGTCGGCGAGGCGCTCGATCTCGTACGACGGGCACGTGTACCGGCGACCGCCGGACCAGTTGGCCAGGCGCTCGTCCAGCACCAGCGCCGCCGGCATCGGCTCGCGGGCGGCGGCCATGTCCTCGCGGAGGGCCTCCTCGGTCGCGGGGTCGGCGATCCAGCGCTCCAGGTCGCCGGGGTCGACGCCGGCGTCGCGGGCGGCGCCGTGGATGGTGGCGGGCTCGTCGAGCAGCTCGCCGCGGAAGTTTCGCACCCGCAGGCGCCGCAGCAGCGGGCGCATGCGACCCGGCTGCTCCCGCCGGGTGGCGACCACGGCGCGGCACGCGGGGAGGGTCGCCGCCATCCGCGGCCGCTCCGCGGTGTCGATCGGCATGCCGTGCTCGCGGGAGATCGTGCGGTAGGCCTGCGACTGGAGGGCCGTGTCGAAGCCCTTCTCGGCGTAGTCCTCCGGCGATTCCGCCAACCCCACCATCCGGACCTCCCACACCAGGTCGTCGCCGTACAGCCAGTCCAGGCGGCGGCGGAACGGCTCGGCGCTGTACGCCCACGGACAGGCGGGGTCGGTGAACTCGGTGATCCGCACGACGGCCATCGGCCGCGACGCTATCGCGGCGCGGGCGGGAGGCGCCCGGATGCGGTACGAATGCGTGCGAGTGCCCGAGTCGGTCCCCCCGGCGGTCGCCCAGCGCGACGCCAAACCCGTGATGATCAGCGTCGACGACGACCCCGGGGTCTCGCGCGCGGTCCAGCGGGATCTGCGCCGCCAGTACGGTGAGCACTACCGCGTGCTCAGGGCGGAGTCGGGCGCGGAGGGGCTGGAGATGCTGGGCCAGGCGCGGCTGCGCGAGGAGCCGGTGGCCCTGATGGTGGCCGACCAGCGGATGCCGCAGATGACCGGGGTCGAGTTCCTGGAGCGGGCGCTCGAGGTGGCGCCCGACGCGAAGCGGGTGCTGCTGACCGCCTACGCCGACACCCAGGCGGCGATCGACGCGATCAACAAGGTCGCGCTGGACCACTACCTGCTGAAGCCGTGGGACCCGCCCGAGGAGCAGCTCTACCCGGTGCTCGACGACCTGCTGGCCGACTGGCAGGCGGGCGCCCCTCCCGAGCTGGCGGTGCGGGTGATCGGCCACCGCTTCTCGCGCGAGTCGCACGAGCTCAAGGACTTCCTGGCGCGCAACAACGTGCCGTACCGGTGGCTGGATGTCGAGCTCGACCCCGAGGCGCAGGTGCTGCTGGGCGCCGGCGGCGGCGACCGCGCGACGCTGCCGTTGCTCGTGTTCCCCGACGGGGAGGTGATGACGGCGCCGTCGAACCGCGCCGTGGCCGACCGCCTGGGGATGCGCACCCGCGCGGAGGGGCGGTTCTACGACCTGGTGGTGGTCGGGGCCGGGCCCGCGGGGCTGGCGGCGGCGGTGTACGGCGCGTCCGAGGGTCTGCGGACCGTGCTGGTGGAGCGCGACGCCCCCGGCGGCCAGGCCGGGCAGAGCTCGCGGATCGAGAACTACCTCGGCTTCCCCGTCGGCCTCTCCGGCGGCGACCTGACCCGGCGCGCGACCGCCCAGGCGCGGCGCTTCGGCGCGGAGCTGCTGTCGGTGACCGACGCGATGCGCCTGGAGGCGCGGGGACCGGCGCGGACGATCGTGCTCGACGGCTCCGACGAGATCTCCGCCCACGCGGTGGTGGTGGCGACGGGCGTGCAGTACCGGCGGCTCGACATCCCCGGGGGCGACGCGCTGACGGGGCGGGGCCTCTACTACGGCGGCTCGCGCACCGAGGCCCTGGCCTGCGAGGGCGAGCAGGTCGTGGTGGTCGGCGGGGCCAACTCGGCGGGCCAGGCGGCGCTGTCCTTCGCCCGGCACGCCGCCGCGGTCACGATCGTCCACCGCGGCGCCGACCTGCGCGACTCGATGTCGCAGTACCTCGTCGACCGGATCGAGGCGGCCTCCAACATCCGCGTGGAGCTGCGCACGGAGGTGGTGGCGGCACACGGCGAGGAGTCGCTCGACGCGGTGACGCTGCGCGACCGCGACAGCGGCGAGGAGCACCGCGCGGCCGGCCGCTCGGTGTTCATCTTCATCGGCGCGAGCCCCAACACCGACTGGCTGGACGGCCAGGTGGCGCGCGACCCCCACGGGTTCATCCTGGCCGGCCCCGAGCTGCGGGCCCCGGGGGTGCGGCCGCCGTGGCCGTTGGAGCGGCCCCCGCTGACGCTCGAGACGAGCCTGCCGGGCGCGTTCGTGGCGGGCGACGTGCGCCAGGGCTCCATCAAGCGGGTCGCCGGGGCCGTCGGCGACGGCTCGATGTCGGTCCAGCTGGTGCACCAGTACCTGGGGACCCTCGGGTGATCGAGGCGCTGCGCCAGGTCGACCTGTTCGACGAGGTCGGGGATGCCTGCCTGGAGAAGCTCTCCGCCGTCGCCACCGAGGAGCGCCTGGCCGCCGGCGACTACGTGGTGCGCATCGGCCAGGCGGCGGAGCGGTTCTGCGTGCTGGTGGAGGGCGCGGTGGAGTGGGTGCGCATGCTCGGCGGCGAGGAGGTGGTGATGGCCACCCGGCCGGCGCCGACCTACTTCGGCGCCACCAACCTGCTCACCGAGGAGCCCAGCCTCGCCGACGGGCGCGCGGTGGTCGCGGGCCGCATGTACGTGGTGCCGGGCGACGACTTCCGCCGGCTGCTGCGCGACGAGAAGAGCGTGCTGACGAAGGCGCTGCGGATGATCGCGCCGGTCCACCAGGGGGCCGAGGCGATCATGCGGGAGCGGGAGAAGCTCGCGGCGCTCGGCACCCTGTCCGCCGGGCTGGCGCACGAGCTCAACAACCCGGCGGCGGCGGCGCGGCGGAGCGCCTCGGAGCTGGCGCGCCAGTTCGCGGTGCTCAACGACACCCTCCGCGCGTTCGTGTGCAGCGGGGTCGAGCGCGACGACGCCGCGAGCCTGGTGGAGCTGCAGGAGGAGGCCGCCGCCCGTGCCCTCGCGCAGGAGCCGGTGTCGGGCCTGGAGGCGGCCGACCGCGAGGACGCGCTCGTCGATCTGCTGGACGACCGGGGGCTGGAGGGCTGGCGGCTGGCGCCCCCGCTCGCCGAGGCCGGGGTCGACGGCGACTGGGTGGCGCGGGTGGAGGGGCACGCCGGGAGGGCGCTCGGCGCCGCGCTCGACTGGGTGGTCGCGTCGCTCACCGCCCGCGGCCTCGTCACCGAGCTGCACGACAGCACCGCCCGGATCTCGGAGATCGTGGCCGCGGTGAAGGACTACACCTACATGGACCGCGCGCAGACCCAGACGATCGACGTCCACGACGGCGTCGAGAGCACCCTCACGATGCTCCACCACAAGCTGAAGAAGGGCGACGTGCGGATCGTGCGCGACTACGACCGGACGCTGCCGCGGATCACGGCGCACGCCTCCCAGCTCAACCAGGTGTGGACCAACCTGCTCGACAACGCGATCGACGCGGTCGGGGGCGACGGCACGATCACCATCCGCACCCGCCCGGTCCCGGACGGGATCACCGTCGAGATCGGGGACGACGGCCCCGGGGTGCCCCCGGAGCTGCAGAGCCGGCTGTTCGAGCCGTTCTTCACCACCAAGGAGGTCGGCAGCGGGACCGGGCTCGGCCTCGACATCGTCCGCCGCATCGTCGAGAACCACCACGGCCAGGTGCGCCTGGTGTCGGCGCCCCACGACACGCGGTTCGAGGTGAGGCTGCCGCTCGATTGACCGTCGCCCTCGTCACGGCGGCCGCCGCCCGCGACCTGGACGACGACCTGCCGCCGCTGACCGCCGCCCTCGCCGCCCGGGGCGTGGCGCACAGGGTGGTGCTGTGGGACGACCCCGCGGTCGACTGGGGCGGCTTCGGGCTGGTGGTGGTCCGGTCGGTGTGGGACTACGTCCACCGCCGTGACGCGTTCCTGGCGTGGGCGGAGCGCACCGCCGCGGTCACGGCGCTGGTCAATCCGCCGGCGCAGCTGCGGTGGAGCAGCGACAAGCGCTACCTCGCCGACCTCCACGCCGCGGGGGTCCCCACCGTCCCCACCGCGTTCGCGGCCCCCGGGGAGGAGATCGGCTGGCCCGGCGCGGGGCAGGTGGTGGTGAAGCCCGCGGTGTCGGCGGGCTCCATCGACACCGCCAGGTACCGGATGGACGACGCGGGACGATCGATCGGACGTCCCCCCGCCGAGGCCGTGGAGCACGTCGCCCGGCTCCACGCCGACGGGCGGGTGGCGATGGCGCAGCCCTACCTGGACGCCGTGGAGGGGGAGCGCGGGGAGACGGCCCTCGTGTACCTGGAGGGGCGGCTGAGCCACGCGTGCCGCAAGGGGCCCATGCTGATGCCGGGGCTGGCGGTCGTGGGCGGGCTGTTCGTGGAGGAGGACATCCGCCCGGCGACCCCCACCCCCGCGGAGCTGGCGGTGGGGGCGGCCGCGCTCGCGGCGATCCCCGGCGGGCCGTCGCTGTACGCGCGCGTCGACGTGATCCCCGACGCCCAGGGCGACCCGGTGGTCCTGGAGCTCGAGCTGGTGGAGCCCTCCCTGTTCCTCGCGACCGCCGGGGGCAGCGCAGGCCGGGTGGCCGACGCGATGGCCGCCCGCCTCAGCGGCGGAGGTCCCACCGCCCCAGCGTGACCTCGTCGCCGACGGCGACGCCGACCCGCCGCGCCGCGTCCCCGCCGTTCACCGCGATCGCCACCATGCCGTGCGAGTCGATGTGGACCAGCATCCCCTTGTCCGCCGCGTCCGCGAACGTCCGTGAGACGGTCGCCGGGTGGCGCCGCTCGCCCACCGCCGCCCAGATCCGGTCGCCGCGCGTGAACCCCGCGGCCGCCAGGTCCGGCTGGCGCGCGTAGAGCTGGACGTTGCCGAAGCGGTCGACCCCGACCGCCGTCGCGCGCAGGTGCCCCTCCCCGACCTCGGCGGGCGGCAGGTCCGGGCGGACGAGGAACGCGGGGTCGAACGCCTCGCCCAGGTCCGTCACCGGGACGCCGCACGCGACGCGCGCCGCCGCGGGGGCGAACAGGTCGCGGCCGTGGAACGTCGCGGCCCCCTGGCTCGGCGGCGTCAGCGCCACCGCGGCGACGGCGCCGATCGCGTCGGCCGCCGGCCCGAGGAGCCCGTTGTCCGGTCCGATCAGCGCGCCGCCGCCGTCCAATTCGACGGCGGCCGCCCGGCGGGGGGTCCCCACCCCCGGGTCGACGACCGCGAGGTGCACGGCGCCCGGCAGCAGCGGCGCCAGGCGGGCCAGCACCAGGCTCCCGCCGCGCACGTCCCCCGGCGGCAGGTCGTGGGCCAGGTCGATCCGCTCCACCCCCGGCGCGCCCACCGCCAGCACCGCGTGCAGCGCCCCCACGTGCTCGCTGCCGGCGCCGAAGTCGGTCAGCAGCGAGATCATCACGCCCCGGTCACCGTCCGGCGTCCGCGAGCAGGGCGTCGATGAGGCCGGCGATCGTGTGCTCCCGCGCCTCGGCGTGCACCTCCAGCCCCTCCTCGCGCGCCGTGGCGCTGGTGACCGGTCCGATGGAGATCACCCGCGGCCCGCCGCGCAGCGCCGCCCGCTCGTCGTCGCCCAGCAGGCCCAGGAACGCCCGGACGGTGGACGAGGCGGTGAACGTGAGCCAGTCGGCGGCGAGGGCCGCCTGGCGCGCCCCGTCGGACGCGGCCTCCGGGACGGCCTCGTAGAGCTCGAGCTCGTCGACCAGCGCCCCCATCTCCGCGAGGCCGTCGACCAGGTCGGGACGCGCGCCCATCGCCCGCGCCACCAGCACGCGCACGCCCTCCAGCGGCCGCTCCGCCAGCGCCTCCAGGATGCCCTCCGCCACGAACCGCTCCGGCACCACGTCGGGCCGCACCCCGTGCTGCATCAGACGTTCGGCGGTGGCGGGGCCGATGGCGACGACCGTCGCCTCCTCGGGGATGGCGCGGGCGTCGCGGCCCAAACCGCCGAGACGCCCGAAGAGCGCGTCGACGCCGTTCACGCTGGTGAGCACCACCATCCCGTAGCTGCCGATGCCCGCCACCATCGCGGCGTCCTCGGGCGTCTCCTCGAGCGGGCGGATGCGGATCGCCGGCAGCTCCACCACGGACGCGCCGAGGGCCCGCAGCCGGTCGGTGAGCCCGCTCGCCTGGGCGCGGGCGCGGGTGACCACCACCGTGCGGCCGAGCAGCGGCCCCTCGCGCCACCCGATCTCCGGGGCCAGGGCCGCGACGGGGCCCACGACCACCACGGCGGGCGACCCCACCCCCGCCTCGCGCACACGCTCCGGCAGGGTGGCGAGCGTCGCGACCACGCTCCGCTGCCGGGGCGTGGTGCCCCACTGGACGGCGGCCGCCGGCTCGTCCGGGGAGCGGCCTCCGGCGATCAGCGCCTCGGCGATCCCCGCAAGCCTGCCCATGCCCATCAGGATCGACAGCGTCCCGCCGGTCGCCGCCAGCGCCGCCCAGTCGGTCTGCTCCGACGGCTTGTCGGGATCCTCGTGCCCGGTCACCACCGTGAACGCGGTGGCGACGCCCCGGTGGGTGATCGGGATGCCCGCGTAGGCGGGGGCGGCGATCGCGCTCGTCACGCCGGGGACGACCACGTAGGGCACGTCCGCCGCCGTGAGGGCCTGCGCCTCCTCGCCGCCGCGGCCGAACACGAACGGATCGCCGCCCTTCAGCCGCACCACCCGGCTGCCGGCGGCGCCGTGCTCCACCAGGGTCGCGTTGATCTGCTCCTGGGTGAGCGCCGCCCGCCCGGAGGCCTTGCCCGCGTCGATCAGGCGGGCGCCGCGACGGCACAGCGGCAGCAGCTGCTCGGTTCCGAGGCGGTCGTGCACCACCACGTCCGCCTCCTCGAGCGCCCGCCTGCCGGCCACGGTCAGCAACCCCGGGTCGCCCGGGCCCGCGCCCACCAGGTG
>DASSBX010000026.1:0-5255 GCA_035698305.1 Miltoncostaeaceae bacterium
CCCGCCCCTCCCCCCCGTGTCAGCCCGTGCCCGGCGGCCCCGCCAGGCGCCGGAACGCGTCGCCCCGGGCGGCGAAGTCGGGGAAGTCGTCGCCGCTCGGCGCCCCCGGGGACAGCAGCACGGCGCCGCCCTCCGGGACCATCGCCCGCGCGCGCGCCACCGCGTCCTCCAGCGAGTCGGCGACGGCCGCCGGCACGTCCGCCTCCTCCTCCACCCGCGCCAGCACGTCGCGGCCGTTGGCGGGCATCGCGACCAGCCCCGCGACGGACGTCCGGCCCGAGGCCAGGTAGGCGGCGAGGGGGCCGTAGTCCTGGGCGCGGTCGCGTCCCCCCACCAGGATCACGGTGGGCCGCGGCGCCAGCGCCCGGGCGGCCGCGACGGTGGCCTCGGGGATCGTCGCGATGCTGTCGTTCACCCACAGCACGCCGTCCCGCTCGCCCACCGGCTCGAGGCGGTGGGCGAGGGGGCGGAACCCGGCGATCGCGCCGGCGGGGTCGTGCAATCGCACCCCGGCGACGTCGAGCGCGCAGAGGGCGGCGCACACGTTGTCCAGGTTGTGGTCCCCGGCGAGCGGGATGCCGGCACGGGCGAGGTGGGGGGCGCCGGCGCGGGTGATCCCCCCCGGGCCGGCGTCGAAGCCGCCGGGGTCGCGGAACCACACCGGGTTCGGCAGGCGCGCGCCGGCCGCCCGGACGGCCGGGTCGGCGGCGTTCAGCACCGACGTCATGCCCGGCCGGTGGGCGAACAGGTTGAGCTTGTCGGCGTGGTAGCGCTCCTGGGTGCCGTGCCAGTCGGTGTGCTCGCGGTAGAGGTTCAGGAGCACCCCGACGGGCGGCGACGCGTCCAGGTCGCTCGTCTGGTAGCTCGACAGCTCCAGCACCCACAGGTCCGGCGGCGGGCCGGGGTCGGGACCGAGGAACCCCGCCAGCGGCACCCCGATGTTCCCGGCCAGGCGCACGCCCAGCCCCGCCCCCGCCGCCATGTGCGCCACGAGCGACGCCGTGGTGCTCTTCCCCTTGCTCCCGGTGATCGCCAGGGCCTTGGCGGCCGGGTGCTCGGCGAACCAGAGGTTGGTCCCGGTGGTCAATTGGACGCCCGCGCGTTCAATTGAACGCACCTCGGGGCGGTAGCGGCTCACCCCCGGGGAGCGCACCACGACGTCGCAGGCGGAGAGGATGGCGACGGGGTCGTGGCCGGCGCCCTCGTCGACCAGCACCAGCTCGGTGCCGGGGAGGTGGGCGCGGACGGCGTCGGCGACGGCCCGGCCCTCGCGGCCGAGCCCCCAGACGCCGACCCGCCTACCCGCGAGGTCCGAGAAGCGCACGCGCGGCCCGCAGGTGGCGGTCGGGGATGCCGTGCGGGCCGTCCTCCGCCAGCCAGGGGGCGACGGCCCCGGCGTCCGGGCCCCCCGCCGCGGGCGCGAGCCGCGCGACCAGCGCGTCCCCCGCCCAGGCGGGGTCGGCGGCCAGGGCGCGGAGGCCGCGCGGGCCTCGCCGACCTCTCCGACGCACTCGAACGGCTTGTCGGCGCCCATCCCGAGCACCTCGCGGAAGCCCTCCTCCTGCGACGGGTCGTCCAGGAGGTCGCGACCGAAGATCCCGACCAGGGCGTCGCGGCGGGCGAAGGGCGCGAGCGCCAGGAACACGAACCGGCACTTGGGGCAGTCGCCGCACCACGTCTGCGCCGATTCGCGCGCGATCGTGAAGCCGCGGTTGCAGCTCATGAACGTGCCGTGGTGCTCCGGCAGCGCGGCGAACGCCCGCGCGATCGCCAGCTCCGACCAGGGCCTCAGGATCGAGAAGACGTCGAGGTCGGCGGCGACGTCGCGGCGCACCGCCTCGGCGATCGCCCGCTCGGCCTCCCACCCCTTGCTGAACTGGTGGTTGACGCTGCCGCCGAACGCCGGCCACTCCACGGTCCCCGCGGAGGCGGAGCGCTCGTTGGCCATCACCACGGCGTCGCAGCCCAGGATCACCGCCGCCACCGCGGCCGCGCAGGTGACGATCGCGGTGATGGGGACGTGCCCGTTGAGCGCGCCCTCGTCGTTCAACCGGAACAGGGCGGGGTCCACCCGGCGGGCCACGTGGACGATCGGCACGCCCTCCGCGGCGGCGGTGGCGTCGGCCGACGGCTTGCGGCCCACCGAGAACGCGACGGCGTCCTCGCCCGCCCGGGCCAGGGCGGCCAGGGCGACGGCCGAGTCCTTGCCCCCGCCCACCGGCACCAGCGAGCGGGCGCGCAGCCCCGCCGGGGGCGCGGGCGGCGGCCCGGCATCGGCCGCGGGGAAGCGGATGCCGCCCCCGATCCACGGCAGGTCGTTGTGCCAGGCGAACTCGCCGAGCCCGCCGGTCCACAGCAGCTCGAGCGCCCGGGCGGTCGCGGCAGCGGGGGCGGGACCGTCGACCGCGATCTCGCGGGGCACGGCGGCCTTGTAGTAGCTCACCCCGGCCACCAGGTGCAGCAGCCGCACGGCGCGGGCGATCGCCGGCCCGCGCGCGGCGACGACGCCGGGGTCGGCGGAGGGGAACCGGAACGTCTCGGTGAAGCGCCGGTCGTCGAGCGCGTACCGCAGCTCCACGTGGCCGGTCGCCGGCGACCACGTGTGGCCGACGAAGCGGAACTCCCGGACCGACGCCGGGTCGAAGACGGGCGCCGGGGCCGCGCTCACCCGGGCAGGCCCTGGAGGTCGTTGAAGTAGAGGGTGAACCCGACGGCCGCGAAGATCGCGGCGATCAGCCAGAAGCGCACGATGATCTTCGTCTCGCTCCAGGCCGCCATCTCGAAGTGGTGGTGCACCGGGGTCATCAGGAACACCCGCCGCCGGAACCGCTTGAACACGATCACCTGGATGATGACCGACAGCGCCTCGGCCACGAAGATCGCCCCGATCACCACCAGCAGGATCTCGGTCTTCGTCATCACCGCCATCGCCGCGATGGCGCCCCCGATGGCGTAGGAGCCGGTGTCGCCCATGAACACGGCCGCCGGGAACGAGTTGAACCACAGGAACCCCACGCACGCCCCGGCGAGGGTGGCGCCGAAGATCGCCAGGTCGCGCTGGTCCGAGACGAAGGCGATCGCCGTGTACGAGAGCAGCACCGTCGCGGCGATGCCGGCGGCCAGGCCGTCGAGGCCGTCGGTCAGGTTCACGGCGTTCGCCGCCCCGGCGACCACCAGGAACACGACGACGAAGAACGCGACCGCGCCGATCTCGAACGAGCGGTCCCACACCGGCACCACCAGCGTGGTGGGCAGCCCCACCACCTTCACCGCCACCGTCACCAGCACGGCCGCCACCCCGACGAGGGCGACCATCCGCACCCGCCCGGACAGGCCGAGCGACCGCTTCTTCACGATCTTCATGAAGTCGTCCACGAAGCCGATCGCCCCGCACGCGAGCGTGGTGAACAACACCAGCATCGCCTCGGTGGAGCGGCTCGACAGGATGATGAACGGCAGCGCCGTCGCCACGATGATGAGCAGCCCGCCCATCGTGGGGGTGCCCTGCTTCTCGGCGTGCCCCTCCGGGATGAGCCCCGCCGGCCGCACGAACTGGCCCACCTCGTTGGCCCGCAGCCACGCGATGAACTTCGGCCCGAGGAACATGAGCAGGGTGGCCGCCGAGATGGCGGAGATGAGGACCCGGGGCATCAGGCTCCGGGCAGGGCGGCGGCGATCCGCTCCAGCCGCATCCCGCGCGACCCCTTCAGGAGCACCACGTCGCCGTCGGCGAGCAGGCCGGGCACGCGCTCGACCGCGTCCTCGACGGTCGCGATGTGGACCGCCTCCAGGCCGTTCGCGCCGGCCACGTACTCGGCGCCGAGGTCGCCGACACCGATCAGCAGGTCGATGCCCGCGGCGGCCGCGGCCGCGCCGATCTCGCGGTGGTAGCGGCCCTCGTCCGGCCCCAGCTCCTTCATGTCCGCCAGCACCGCGACGCGGCGCCCGGGGCGGCCCGCCAGGTCGGCGAGCGCCGCCCGCATGGCGATGGGGTTGGCGTTGTAGCAGTCCTCGATCAGGGTGCCGCCGCCGGAGAGGGTGCGCTCCTGCCCGCGCATCGCCGAGAGGCCCACCTCGATGCGCGCGCCCTCCGGGGGGACGACGCCGATCGCCCTGCAGCAGGCGAGCGCGGCGGCCGCGTTCCGCAGCTCCCACCCCTTGCTCAAGTTCAGGTCGAGGTCCAGGTCGGGCGCCGGGCCCACCCGCACCACGTTCACCCCCGGGTCGAGGGTCGCGAGGAAGGGCTCGAGCAGGGGTTCATCCTCCGGGACCACGGCGGTGCCGCCGGGCCGCAGCGCCTGGATGAGCTCGGCCTTGGCGGCGGCCACCGCCTCGACCGTCCCGAGGAGCTCCAGGTGGACCGGGCCGATCGACGTGATGCAGCCGACGTCCGGCGGCGCCAGCGCGGCCAGCTCGGCGATCTGGCCGGGGCCGCGCAGCCCCATCTCGACCACGGCGACCTCGCAGCCCTCGGACAGGCCGAGCAGCGACATGGGGACGCCGACCTCGGTGTTGCGGTTCCCGGGGGTGCCCTCCGCCTCCGCGCCGGCGGCGCGGAGCATCGCCACCAGGATGTCCTTGGTGGTGGTCTTGCCCGTCGCGCCCGTCACGCCGATCACCCTGGCGCCGCTGCGCTCGAGCGCCAACCGGCCGGCGGCCTGCAGCACCGCGAGCGGGTCCGGGCTCACCAGCACGGGCCGGCGCATCCCCTGGGCGTCGCCCTCGATCCAGCGCCACGCCGATTCGCCCACCAGGGCGGCGGCGGCGCCGTCGCGCAGCGCGTCGGGCGCGTGCTGGCCGCCGTCGGCCAGCTCGCCGCGCAGGCCCACGAACAGGGCCCCCTCCACCGGCTCCCGCGAGTCGACGTACGCCCCCTCGAACACGGTGTCGGGACTGCCCACCGGCAGCCGCACGTCCGCGCCCGAGCGGAGGATGTCGTTGACGGTGAGCTTCACGCCGCCGCCCCCGCGCCCAGCTCGGCGCGCGCGACCTCGCGGTCGTCGAACGGCGTCTTCACGCCGTTGCGCTCCTGGCCCTGCTCGTGCCCCTTGCCCGCGATGACCACCACGTCCCCCCTCTCGCCCCGCGACAGCGCCCACCCGATCGCCGCCCGCCGGTCGGGCTCCACGTGGAGCTCCGCCGGTCCGGTCGACCCCGACACGATGTCGGAGATGATGGCGTCCGGGTCCTCGGTGCGGGGATTGTCCGAGGTGACGACCGCCACGTCCGCGAGGGTCCGGGCGACCGTGCCCATC
>DASSBX010000027.1:0-4895 GCA_035698305.1 Miltoncostaeaceae bacterium
CGGACCGATCAGCTGTCGCGCAGGTGTGTGGTCAACGCACCTAGCCCTCGGCGGCGAAGATGATCCGGCCGCGCCGGACCTCGACGACCACCGCGCCCGTCGCGCCGTCGGCGCGACGCCACCGCAGCGCCGCCTTCGCCCCCTGCTGCTGGGGCTCATCCCACTCGTCGGCGCGCGCCGCGATCTCCAGGTGGCGGGCCGCCGCGTCGCCGGCGCCGCGCAGGGTGCCGGTGGGGGCGAGCCACACGGCGTCGTCGGCGTAGGACTGGCGCAGGGTGTCCGCGTCGCCGGCGCGGGCGGCGCCGACCACCGCCAGGAGGACGGGGAGGGCGTCGGCCTCGCGTTCCGCGTCGGTGGGGTGGCCTGCCACGCGCCCGGAGGCGGTTACATGCCCTGGCGCTGCATCGGCTCGATGGAGCGCGCGAACAGCGGCAGGAGCTCGGACGTCAGCACGGTGGGGGCGGCGTCGACGATCTCGGTGACGATGGCGACCCGGTCCTCCTCCGCCTTCTCGCGGACGGCCTCCCACCCCTTCTGCTCGCCCTCGCGGTCGACGGCCAGGTCGGCCATCGTCATCGCGACCTTCTCGGCCACGCGCGGGCGCGACAGCAGATCGTGGGCGTCGACCAGAAGGATCAGCCGCACCCACCCCTGCGAGCCGTGCTCGGCGGCGTGTCGGGACCACTCCGGCGAGACGTGCGGCGTCAGGCGCGCGGCCAGGGCGTCCCAGTTCTCCTCGAGCTCGCTCACACGCGCGAGAGGAGGTCGGCCTTCTTCGCCTGGAACTCCTCCTCCGAGATCAGCCCCTCGTCGCGGAGGCGGCCGATCTCCCGGATGAGCTCGGCGGGCGTGGCGTCGGCGGGGGTGCGGCGCCGCATCGCGACGCGCGGATCGCCCACCAGGCGCGAGAGGTCCTCGCCCGCCTGGCGCGCCAGCTTCGCGGCCTGGTCGATGACGCGCTGCAGCTCCTGGCCCACCTCGCGCGCCGCCTGGCGCATCTGCTCCTGGGGATCGCTGCTCACAGGACAAGACTACCGTGCTCGGCGGGTTGACGGCCGCAACGGCGGGGGTGGTACCTTCCGAGATGATGAACCCGGTAACGATCGACGCGGACCTCCGCGCCGACCTCGCCCAGCGGGCGACCGCCGCCCTCGAGCGCCTCGCCTGCCTCGCGGGACGCGAGCTGGACCGCCACGCCGGGGGCTACGGGTTGTCCGACGCGAAGCTCGAGGTGCTCGGCGTGCTCTGCGGCCAGGACGAGCGGCAGGCCTGCCTCCACGCCCTCGGCGACGAGCTGGGCGTGACCCGGCCGAACGTGACCAAGCTGGTCGACGGGCTGGAGCGGGGGGGCCTGGTGGAGCGCGTGCCCCACCCGCGCGACGGACGCATGGTGCAGGCGCGGCTCACGCCGCAGGGCGAGGAGATGGCGGCCGAGGCGCTCCCCGGGCGCCAGGACCTGATGCGCCGGATGTGGGACGCGCTGGACGACGACGAGCTGACGCAGCTCGTCGGCCTGCTGGACGCGGCCGCGGTCCGCGCCGGCATCGCCGCCTGACCCGGATGGCGCTCCAGTCGGGAGGGCGGGTCGCGCGGCTCGCGCGCGCCGGGATGGTCGTGACGGGCGTGGCCTCGGTGGTGTTCCTCAACCCGTCGGCGCTCGCGTTCAGCGTCGTGCTGCTGGCCGGCTCGATCGTGATCTCGCGCTTCGCGCGCCCCACCCTCGACGCCGCGGTGGCCCTGTTCTTCCTGGGCCACGCCGCCGGGACCCTGATCGGCTACGCCAACATCCGGGCGTGGGGGCCGATCCTGCACCTCTGCGTGCCGGTGCTGGTGGCGATGATCCTGAGCTTCGGGTGGGCCGACCGGCGGCTGCCGCCGCGCAGCCTGCCCCTGCGCCGGGCGCACCTCACCAGCGCCCTCGGCGCCGCCGTCGTCGGCAGCCTCGCCATCGTCGTGGGGTGGGAGGTCGCCGAGCGGCTGATGCTCCAGATCCCCGGCGTCGACATCCAGACCGACAGGGGAGACACCGAGACCGACCTGCAGCTCGGGCTGCTCGGGACGATCCTGGGCGTGCTCGCCAGCGCCGTGGTGCTGCGGCGCGAGCGGCGGCGCGGCGGCCACCTCGGAGGAGACGGCCGCCGCGATCCCGCCTACCGGGCGCCGATCTCCACGTAGTCGCGCTCGCCGGCGCCGACGTACACCTGGCGCGGGCGGGAGATCTTCTGCTCCTTGTCGCCGATCATCTCCTTCCACTGGGCGACCCACCCGGGGGTGCGCCCGATGGCGAAGAGGACGGTGAACATGTCGGCCGGCATGCCGAGGGCCTCGTAGATCAGGCCCGAGTAGAAGTCCACGTTGGGGTAGAGCTTGCGCTTGACGAAGTACTCGTCCTCGAGGGCGATCTTCTCCAGCTCCACCGCGATCTCGAGCAGCGGGTTGACCCCGGTGACCTCGAAGACGTCGTCGCAGGCCTTCTTGATGATCGTGGCCCGCGGATCGAAGTTCTTGTACACCCGGTGGCCGAAGCCCATCAGGCGCTCCTTGCCCGCCTTGACGCCCTCCATGAAGGCCGGGATGTTGTCGGGCGTCCCGATGCGGCGGAGCATCTGCAGCACGGCCTCGTTGGCGCCGCCGTGGAGCGGGCCGTAGAGGGCCGCGACGCCGGCGGCCACGGAGGAGTACGGATCGACCTGCGACGAGCCGACGCTGCGCACCGCGCTGGTCGAGCAGTTCTGCTCGTGATCGGCGTGGAGGATGAACAGCACGTCGAGGGCCCGTACGAGCCGGGGGTCCGCGTCGTACTGCGGGACACCGGTCGTGAAGAGCATCGAGAGGAAGTTCTCCGCGTAGGAGAGCTCGTTGTTGGGGTACACGAACGGCTTGCCGGTGATGTGCCGGTAGGCGAAGGCGCCGAGGGTCGGCATCTTCGCGATGAGCCGGATGATCTGGAGCATGTTGCCGTCGGCGTCCGTGAGGTCCTTCGCCTCCGGGTACAGCGTGCTCAGCATCCCCACGCTCGACTCCAGCATCCCCATCGGGTGGGCGTCGTAGCGGAAGCCCTGCATGAACGTCTCGACGTTCTTGTGGACGAACGTGTGGTGGGTGATCTCGTCGACCCACGTGTCGAGCTGCGCCTGATCCGGCAGCTCGCCGTGGACGAGCAGGTACGCGACCTCCAGGAACGAGCTCTTGTCGGCGAGCTGCTCGATCGGATACCCGCGGTAGCGCAGGATCCCGGCGTCGCCGTCGAGGTACGTGATCTCGGAGCGACAGGAGGCCGTGTTCATGAACGCCGGGTCATAGGTCATGAGGCCGAAATCAGCGTCGTCGACCTTGATCTGCCGCAGGTCCGTCGCCCGGACCGTCCCCTCCGTGATGGGCAGCTCGTACGTCTGGCCGGTGCGGTTGTCGGTCACCGTGAGGGTCTCGGCGCCGGACCCGTTCGCTGTACCGGTGCTCGCCGTCGGCTGCTGAGTCGTCATACGAAAGCTTCCCCCTGAGCGTTTGGCGCACCCTGCGGGCGGGTGCGAGTGCATACCCGATGGATTCTAGTGATGAGGGGCAGGTATGGGCTGCCCGGCGGGGGGATCCGGACATGGCTGGTAGGATCACCGCGCCCTGCGTACGCGCGGGGAACGGCGCCACGCCGCATGACCCGCCGCCGCTCTGGCGGCATCGACAGATCTGGAGGACCCCTTATGGCCGAGCACGAGAGCTCCCTTGCCGTGCTGGTCGACTTCGAGAACATGGCCCGCCCCGGGGCCAAGGGACGAGGCGACTTCGATATCCACCTGGTGCTGAACCGCCTGGCCGAGAAGGGCCGGGTGCTGGTGAAGCGCGCCTACGCCGACTGGAGCCGCTACCGCGACGCGCGGCACGAGCTGCAGAACGCCGGCCTCGGGCTCATCGAGATGCCGTCCGCGCGCGAGGGCGCGAAGAACCGGGCCGACATCCAGATGGCGGTCGACGCGATGGAGCTCGCCTACAGCCGCGAGCACGTCGACAACTTCGTGATCGTCTCGGGCGACAGCGACTTCACGCCGCTCGTGGGCAAGCTCCGCGAGCTCAACAAGCGCGTGATCGGCGTCGGCAACCGCGAGTCGGCCAGCGAGCTGCTGATCGCGAACTGCGACGAGTTCATCTTCTACGACCGCCTCGCCGCCGAGGCGGCCGGGGGCGGCTCCGCGACCCGCCGCCGCACCCCCTCCGGCGGCCTGGACCTCAACCCCACCGAGCTGCTGCGCGAGACGCTCACCGCGCTCCAGCGCGAGGGCATCGAGTGGCCGCTCGCGTCGATCGTGAAGGACTCGATGCGGCGCAAGTACCCCGCGTTCGACGAGAGCGAGCACGGGTTCTCGACGTTCTCCAAGTTCCTGGAGGACGCGGGCACCACCGGCCTGGTGAAGCTGGAGACCGACCCGCGCAGCGGCACGTACCGGGTCGAGCTGGGCGAGGGCCGCACCGCCCCGCCGCTGCCGAGCGCGTCCGCCGCGGCGGCGGAGCGCTCGGGCGACGAGGGGGAGAGCGGCCGCCGCCGTCGCCGCCGCGGGGGCCGGGGGCGCAGCGGCGTCGGGACGGACGCGGAGTCGACCGAGGCCGCGCAGACGGCCGAGGAGATCGCCGAGGTGTTCGAGGTGGTGGTCACGCCCACGCCCGACGCGGAGGTGGGCACGCTGCCACCGCTGGACGAGCCGATCTCCTACGAGGACATGATCATGCTCGGCCCGCCCCCGGAGGTCGGGGACGACGTGCCCGAGCTGGCCGAGGCGACCGACACGGCGGGTGCGCCGAGCCGGAGCAGCCGCCGCCGGCGCCGCCGCGGCGCCGGAGCGGAGCCGGAGCCGACGGTGGAGGACCTGGAGCCGATCGCCGACGAGGCCCCCGCGCCGGATGAG
>DASSBX010000028.1:0-9156 GCA_035698305.1 Miltoncostaeaceae bacterium
CGTTGAAGAGGCGGTCCAGGAGGCTCTGCGACACCTCCACGTTCTGGACCCGCTCGAATCGCGCGGTCTGCTCGCGGCGGGACAGGATGCCGCGCCGGGTGCGCAGGCGCTGGTCGGTGACCACGTAGTAGGTGGCGTAGCGCTGCAGCACGTCCCACACCACCACGATCACCACGAGCAGCAGCGAGATGAGCAGCCACTGCGAGTACGGGAGCCCGGTGCCCTGGTCGTTGGCCTTCAGGAGCCCGGCGATGATCACCGGCAGCAGGGCCAGCGGGATCCAGACCACGAAGTACGACATGTGGGCGCGCCACGACGGGCGCCCCTGCCAGAGGATGCGCTCGCCATCGACCAGTTCCATGCCGGGAATCTAGCCGCCAGGTTCGGACGCGGCTGCGGGTCCCCCCGGATGCCGCGCCGGGGGTACGATCGCGTGGTCCCGGTGCAGGGCGAGAAGAGGAGCGACGGATGAGCAGCGACGGCCCGACGATCACGTCCCTCGAGCTCGAGGACCGGCGCTTCCCGCCGCCCGCCGAGTTCGCGGCCCAGGCGAACGTCACCGAGGAGATGTACGAGCGGGCGGCCGCGGACCCCGAGGCCTTCTGGCTCGCCCAGGCGAAGGAGCTGCTCAGCTGGGAGACGGAGCCGGCGCAGGGCGTCGACCGCTCCAACGCGCCGTTCTTCACGTGGTTCGCCGACGGCACGCTGAACGCGAGCGTGCAGTGCCTCGACCGCCACCTGGCGACGAGGGGCGATCAGGTCGCCTTCCACTGGGAGGGGGAGCCGTCGGACGAGCGGCAGGCGATCACCTACCGCGACCTGTACGAGCGCGTCTGCCGGCTCACCAACGGCCTGCGCGAGCGCGGCGTCGGCAAGGGCGACCGCGTGGCGATCTACCTGGGGATGATCCCGGAGATCGTGGTCGCGATGCTCGCCTGCGCCCGCATCGGCGCGCCGCACACCGTGATCTTCGGCGGTTTCTCCCCCAGCTCGGTCCGGGACCGCGTGCTCGACTGCGGCGTCACCGCGGTCATCACCGGCGACGGCGCCTGGCGCGGCGGCAAGCTGGTGCCGCTGAAGGCCAACGTGGACGCCGCCCTTGAGGACGTCCCGGACGTGCACACCTGCGTGGTGGTGCGCCGCACCGAGAACGAGATCGGCTGGGTCGACGGGCGGGACGTCTGGTACCACGACCTCGTGGAGGGCCGGCCCGCCGAGGCCGAGCCGGAGATCGTGGGCGCCGAGCACCCGCTCTACATCCTCTACACGTCCGGCTCCACCGGGAAGCCGAAGGGCATCCTGCACACCACGGCCGGCTACCTCACCGGGTGCGCGGCGACCCACCGGTGGGTGTTCGACCTGAAGGACGACGACGTCTACTGGTGCGCCGCCGACGTCGGCTGGGTCACCGGCCACAGCTACATCGTGTACGCCCCCCTCACCAACGGCGCCACCAGCGTGCTGTACGAGGGCGCCCCCGGCACCCCGGACAAGGACCGCTGGTGGGAGATCATCGCCCGCTACGGGGTCTCGATCCTGTACTGCGCGCCGACGGCGATCCGGACGTTCATGAAGTGGGGGGTCGAGTACCCGCAGCGGCACGACATGTCGTCGCTGCGCCTGCTCGGGTCGGTGGGCGAGCCGATCAACCCGGAGGCGTGGATCTGGTACCGCGAGAACATCGGCGGCGGCCGCTGCCCGGTGGTGGACACGTGGTGGCAGACCGAGACGGGCGCGATCATGATCTCGCCGCTGCCGGGGGTCACCACCCTGAAGCCGGGCTCGGCGACGCGCCCGCTGCCCGGCATCACCGCGGACGTGGTGGACGCCAACGGCCAGAGCGTGCCCCTCGGCTCCGGCGGCTACCTGGTGCTGACGGAGCCGTGGCCGTCGATGCTGCGGACCCTGTACGGCGACGACGATCGGTTCATCCAGACCTACTGGAGCGAGTACGAGGGCATGTACCTCGCGGGTGACGGCGCCCGCCGCGACGACGACGGCGACTACTGGCTGCTGGGCCGCATCGACGACGTGATGAACGTGTCGGGCCACCGTCTCTCGACCATCGAGATCGAATCGGCGCTGGTGGACCATCCGAAGGTCGCCGAGGCCGCCGTCGTGGGCCGCAGCGACGAGACCACCGGTCAGGCGATCGCCGCGTTCGTGACGCTGAGGGGCGGCGTGGTCGGGGACCAGGACATCATCGCGGAGCTCCGCCAGCACGTGGCGACCAAGATCGGCGGCATCGCCCGGCCGAAGTCGATCGTGCTGACCGACGACCTCCCGAAGACGCGGTCCGGCAAGATCATGCGCCGCCTGCTGCGGGACATCAGCGAGAACCGCCAGCTCGGGGACGTCACGACCCTCGCCAACGAGGACGTGGTCTCGGACATCGCGAAGGAGGCGGCCGAGGCGCGGGCGGCCAACAAGGAGGAGTAGGCCGCCGCCGCGGCCGGCCCGGTCAGGCCGCCGGGATCGGCCGCGTCGGCAGGTAGGGGGCCCGCAGGAGGGGGCTCGAGAGGATGAAGTCGGCGGTCGACCGGTTGCACGCGATCGGCACGTCGTGCACGACGGCGATCCGCAGCAGCGCCTTCACGTCCACGTCGTGAGGCTGGGGCTCGAGGGGATCCCAGAAGAAGACGACGATGTCGAGGCGCCCCTCCGCGATACCGGCCCCCACCTGCTGATCGCCGCCCATCGGGCCGCTCAGGAAGCGGTGCACCTCGAGGCCCAGCTCGGAGGCGATCAGCCCGCCGGTCGTGCCCGTCCCGAACAGCTCGTGCCCGGCGAGGGTGCCGCGGTTGAACGCCGCCCAGTCCAGGAGGTCCAGCTTGCGGTTGTCGTGCGCGATGAGCGCGATGCGCTTGCGGTGATCCATGCGGCCACGGTAGCGCGCCCCGTCACGTCCCCCCGGCGCCGAGGCCGGGCCGGCCCGCCTCCCGCAGGCGATCGTCGGCGTGGGCGAGGGCGAAGGCCAGGGCGTCGCGCGGCGGGGCCCGCCGGTCGGACTCGCGGAACCACGCGATCACGCCCTCCACCCCCAGCGCGAGCGGAAGGCGATCGCGCTCCCGGTCGGCCGCCAGGGCGATCAGCAGGGCCAGTGCCGCCACCTCGGCGAACGGGCCGGCCCGGGTGGGGCGGTCGGCCAGGCGCGGCACCGGGCCGCCGCGCCCATGGGCCAGCCGCACCTCGACCCGCGCGCGGCCCGGCCCCTCCCACGGCACCACGCGCAGGCCGCCGGGGCCGCCCAGCGGCCGCAGGTCGACCAGGTCGCCCGGCAGCGCGCCGGGGGGTGCCGCGCCCAGGCGCCCCGCGAGCGCGGCGAGCGCGTCGCGAAACGGCGGCCAGCGCGCCTCGGGGGCCGATCCCGCGGCCAGGGCCGCCAGGCCCACGCCCAGGGCCAGGCGGTCGGCGCGCTCGTGGGCCGGCCAGCGCCCCGGCGCGGGTTGCAGCAGCACCGCCGCGCGCGACGGGCCGTGGAACGCCACCTCTGCCGCGGCGGCCGGCGCGCGTCGGAAGGGCGGTGTCACGAGCTCCTAGTCGCGGCTAGCACGACGGGAGCAGGGCGGCTGGCGACTTGACGTAGCAACAGGCTAAATCACTACCGTCCCCGCCGTGGACGGGAACGCACGCCGCAACCGGGCGGCCGCCCTGCTGTCGGTCGCCTCGAACGCCACCCTCACGGTGGCCAAGCTCGTGGTGGGCCTCGTGACCGGGTCGGTCGCGGTGCTGTCGGACGCGGCCAACTCGGCGGGCGACCTGGTGGCCAGCGGGATCGCGTTCGCCGGGGTGCGCGCCGCCGCCCGCCCCGCCGATCACGACCACCCGTACGGCCACGAGCGGTCCGAGAACCTCGCCGCCCTCATCGAGGGCCTCCTGGTGGTCGCCGCCGGCGGCGCCGTGGCCATCGAGGCGACGCGGCGCCTCGTGACGGGGTCGTCCGGCCTCGTCTCCCTGGACCTCGCGGTCGGCGTGATGGTGGCCTCCGCCCTCGTGAACGTCGCGGTCTCCGGCCGGCTGCGCCGCGTCGCGCGCGCCACCGGCTCCCCGGCGATCGCGGCGGACGCCGCCCACATCGCCTCGGACGTCTGGACGTCGGCGGGCGCCGCGACGGGCCTCGCCATCGTCTGGGCCACCGGATGGACGCGGGTGGACGCCGCCGTCGGCGCCGCGATCGCCCTCTACGTCATCGTGGTCGGCGCGCGGATCGCGTGGCGGGCCGGCCAGATCCTGATCGACCAGGCGCTCCCCGTCGAGGAGATGGACCTGATCTCCGACACCCTCGGCGAGTTCGCCGCCCGCGAGGGCGTCGGGTTCCACGCGGTGCGCGCCCGGCGGTCCGGGACGAAGCGCCACATCGACATGCACATGGTGGTCGAGCCCGACACGACGGTGCGCGAGGGCCACGCCCTGTCGGGACGGGTGAAGACCGCGGTGCAGCGGGCGCTGCCCGGCAGCGAGGTGCTGATCCACCTCGAGGACCACGACCGGGGCGCCGCGGCGCGCGGGGAGGAGCCGGCCGGCGCGCGGCGAAGTCGTCGCGCATGACCACGACTGCCCTCTCCCTCCCCAACGACGAGGACACCCAGCGGGTCGCGCGACCGGTGGCGGCCGAGGAGCCCCTGCCCCCGCGGCGTCTCGCCGAGATGGACCTCGATCCGCCCTCGGGCCCCGTCCCCGCGGACGTGCTCGCCTACTTCGAGCGCGCCGTGAACCGCGAACGGCGGCGCAGAGCCGCCTGATCCCCCTGGCCCGACGGCGCGCGGTGTGGTGTGGTCGACCCCGGCATCACACGCGCGGAGGGCCGTGAGCGACCGACCGGGACGACCGGGGGACCTCGTGACGCGCGGGCACATCGCCCGCCGCCTGCACCTCTCGCGCGCCCGCACGGAGGCCGCCGTCGCCTCCCCCGGGTTCCCCGAGCCGCTCGGCCACCTGGACGGCTCGCCCGTCTGGCGCTGGAGCGACGTCCGCGCATGGGCGGAGAGCGCCGCCGGCAGCCCGTCAGGCCCGTCCGAGGAGGGGCTGCGCCTGGCGAACATCCGGGACCGCTTCCGCGCCGCCGGGTTCCGGCTCAAGATCGCCCAGGACCCCGGCGGCGGGGGCTGGACGGCGGTGCGCGTCGCGCCGGGGCGCCGCTCGGCGCTCGGCGAGGCGTTCCAGGGCGCCACCGCCGTCGAAGCGGCCGAGAACGCGCTCCGATGGCTCGAGACGCACCACTGACGAAGCCAAGCCTCACCCTCGTATCGAGGCTGAGGTCAGGTCTCCTCGATGCGCAGCCCGGCGGCGTCCTCGAGGCCGGTGAGCACGAGCACCCGGTGCACCGGCCCGCCGGCCGGCGCCCGGACCGTCACCGTCGCTCCGCCGTCCGCCTGGCGGGCGGCGAGCTCCACCAGGAACCGCACGCCGGAGCTGTCGAGGTAGGCGACCGCCTCCAGGTCCAGCAGCAGATGGGCGTCGGGCGGGCAGGCGCGGCGGATCTGCCGCGCCACCGCCGTGGCGCCCGCCCCGTCGACGTCGCCCGTCAGCACCGCGACCACACGCTCGGGATCCGCGTCGTCGAGGGTGACCGACGCCGCGCCCTCGGTCACCGCCGGGAGCCGGCGGGCGGTCACCAGCGGGAGCCGAGGGCGCCGGACCATGCGGATGGTGGTGCCGGTCTCGCCGCGCTCGATCTCCACGTGGTCCATCAGCGCCCGCATGATCCGGATGCCCTGGCCGCGCAGCCCCGGGTCGGAGGACGGCGTGCGCCACCCGCCCTCGTCGGCGACGAGCAGCTCGACCTCGCGGCCCGTCCCGAGGCGCATCTCCACTCGCATCCGCTGGGAGCCGTCGTCCGCGGAGCCGTGCTCCACCGAGTTCGCCAGGGCCTCGCCCGCGGCGAGCACGACGTCCTGGACGGCATCCGCGCCGACCCGGGCGGCGGAGAGCCAGTCGCGCACCCCGGCCCGCGCGGCGGCGAGGTTGGCGGGCGTCGCCGGCAGCTCCAGCGCCAGCGGCGGCGGAGGGGCGTCGCGGCGCGCCACCAGCAGGGCCACGTCGTCGCTCGACACCGCCCCCGTCAGCCGGGCGACCACCCGGTCGGCGAGCACCCCGGCGGGCTCGGACCGCTCCGCGGCGGCGGCCGCGCCGAGGCGCTCCAGCCCCACCTCGAGCGACTCCGCCCGGCGCTCGACCAGGCCGTCGGTGAACAGCAGCAGGGTCGCGCCGGCGGGCAGCTCGGCCTCGGCCTCGGTGTACCCGCGGTCGGTCACCCCCAGCGCGGGCCCGCGCCCGTCGCGGAGGATGCGGACGTCGCCGTCGCCGTCCACCACGATCGGGTACGGGTGACCGGCACAGGCATACCTGACCGTCTCCGACTCCAGGTCGATGTGCACGCAGACGGCGGTCGAGACCTCGGCGCCGGGGATCCCCGCCGCGAACCGGCTCAGGTGCTCCAGCACCTCCCGCATGCCGAGCCCCGCGAGGGCGTACGCGCGCATCGCGCTCCGCAGCTGCCCCATCACGCTCGCCGCGACCGTCCCTCTGCCCACCACGTCGCCGACCGCCAGGAACACGCCGCCGCCGGGCACCTCGACGGCCTCGTCCCAGTCGCCCCCCGCCTCGGTGTGGGCGGTCGCGGTCTGGTACCGGGCGGCCAGCTCCAGCTCCGCGAGGTCGGGCAGACGCTCCGGCAGCAGGCTGCGCTGGAGGGTCGTGGCCACGTCGACCTGGGCCTCGTACAACCGGGAGTTCTCCAGCGCGATCCCGACGCGCCGCCCGATCTCCTCCGCAGGGAGCATCTCGGAGAGCACGCGCCCCGGGTGCTCCCGCAGGATCAGCGCGATCGCGCCGCCCGCCCGGCCGTGCGTCGCGATCGGCGCCACCAGGACGCCCCTCGCGACGCCGGCGAGCTCCACGGCCGTGCCGCCGTCGATCGCCCCCACCGCCACGAGCGAGGCGAACGCGCCGCCCTCGTCGTCGTCGCAGCCGAGCAGCACGCCGTCGTCCGGGCTGGCGTTCCACGGCCCACCGCGGCGCAGCACCCCCTCCACCTCCGGCCCGGCCGCGCCGATCTCGGCCCGCATCCGCCCGTCCGCGCCGGGGGCGGTGATCACGCACCCCGCCGCCCAGCGCGGCACCAGCAGGTTGCGCAGCCGGTCGATCCGGCCGGTCAGCCCCATCTCGGCGTCGAGCGTCACGCTCACGTCGGCGAGCAGGTCCGCGTGGGCCCGGCGCCGGGTCTCCCGCTCGTGCAGGTTGGCGCGGACCAGGGACATCGCCGCCATCCGCGCGAGCGCGCGCAGGGTGTTGCGCTCCCCGGGGCTGAACGACCGCGCCCCCTGGAACCGGAGCCCGAGGACCCCGACGATCCGGTCGTCCAGGTGGAGCGGCAGCGCGGCCAGCGCTCCCAGCCCCGGCCACGCCTGCGGCAGCTCGGCGGCGCCCGGGTGACGCAGCACGATCTGCTCGGCGTCCTCGGCGAAGATCGCGGCGCCCTCGAGCGCGGCGACCGTCGGCACGTCGTCGTCCACGGCGCTGGCGCCCACCGGACGCGCGAGCGGGTCGTCGAACCCGCCGACGGCGATGGTGCGGAGCGTCGTCCCGTCGGTCGACAGCAGGCGCACGCCCGCCGCCGCGGCGCCGAACGTGAGGATCGCCTCCCGCACGATCGTCTTGGCCACGTCCTGCAGGTCGCCGGCGGCGGCGAGCCCCTCGGTCACCGCCTGCAGGGCCTCCACCTCGTGGCGGGCGCTGCGCTCCGCTTCGTGCAGGCTCGCCCGCTCCAGCGCCTGGGCGCACTGTGCGGCGAACGCGGCCAGGAACCCGGCGTCCACCTCCTCGTCGGGGCCGGTCTCGCCGTCGCGGGGGCGCGACAGCGCGAGCACCGTCCCGTCGCCGCCGAGCGGCATCGCGATCCACAGGGCCCCGGCCGCCGAGCCGTGCTGCGGCCGCCCCGCCCCCCGCGCCGCGCCCACGAGCGCCTCGGCCGGCGACGCCGTGCCGGGCACCTCGCCCGGGTCGCATAGCACCGCGTCCGCCACCCCGGGCAACTCGCGCGCCTGGCGCACGATCTCCGCGGTCGCCTCCGTGCGGGTCAGCGCCGCCGCGAGCCGCACCCCTGTCGCGTTGAGCCGGCGCAGGTCCTCCTCGGCGCGGTGGCGTTCCGTGACGTCCATCGCGATGCCGATGAAGCGCTCCGGCCGGTCCTCGCCGTCTCGGTACACCCGCCCGCGGGCGCTGAGCCAGCGGGGTCCGCGCGCCGGGTGCACCACCCGGAACTCCCCCTCCCACGTCCCGCCGGTGCGGACGGTCTCGGCGATGCGGGACTCCACGCGGCCGCGGTCGCGCGGGTCGATCGTCGCGAGCCACTCGCTGGGGACGCCACGGGACGCGGCCGGGATCCCCACCAGGTCGGCGTACTCGCGCGACCAGCGGACCTGGTCGGAGGGCAGGTGCCAGTCCCACACCCCCGACAGGCCGGCGCGCTGCGCCAGCGCCAGGCTCTCCTCCATCCCCCGCCGGGCCGCCTCGCGCTGGAGCCGGGCGTTGAGCTCGTAGAGCTCGACGAACAGGGTGACCTTGGAGCGCAGGATCGCCGGGTCGACCGGCTTCAGCAGGTAGTCGACGGCTCCGGCGGCATACCCGTCGAACATGTGGCTGGTCGCCGTGGTGACCGCGGTGACGAAGATGATGGGGATCCGGCGGGTGCGCAGGCGCCCGCGGATGAGCCGGGCGGTCTCGAACCCGTCCATCCCCGGCATCTGCACGTCCAGCAGGATCAGCGCGAAGCGCTCCCCCAGCAGGATCCGCAGCGCCTCCTCCCCGGACTCGGCCAGCACCACGCGGCGGCCCAGCGGCGCGAGCAGCGCCTCCATCGCGAGCAGGTTGGCGCGCCGGTCGTCGACCACGAGGATGCTGGCGTGCTCCAGGGTGGGCGGGTCGGCCGACGGGGACAACCCCTCCTCAGGCGGGGGCCAGGGCTCCGCTCCCGGGTCCGGGCGCTGCACTAGGCGACGCCGCCGACGGCGGCCTCAGGTGCCCCGGGCAGGGGCGGCGCCGGGGGCCTCCGCCCGGCGCGTCCGGTGTTCACGACAGCTGGTGCCACGGGTCCACCCTGATCCGAAGCGACGACAGGACGGCAAACGGTCGGTGAGCCCCGTTCCCGGGGCGGGT
>DASSBX010000029.1:0-2178 GCA_035698305.1 Miltoncostaeaceae bacterium
GAAATTGCGTGGTGATTCCCGGCTGCATCCCATCGCCGGACGGCGTCCTCGACCGGCGCGATATTCCCGATATTGCGCCGGATCTGCGTCCTTGCCCGGCGGGGGATTCGCTCGGGAATCCCATACGAACTTCCGACGCGGAACACTAGGCGGTGGGCCTGCGGTAGAAGAACGTGGCCGGGCGCTCCCAGCCGAGGCGGGCGGCGTCGCCCACGCGCTCCGTCGCGCCCACGAAGAGCGTGCCGCCCGGGCTGAGTGCGTCGAAGAAGCGCCCGTAGATCCGCTCCTTCGCGTCCTCGTTGAAGTAGATGACCACGTTGCGGCACAGGATCAGGTCGCGCATCCGCGGATACGGGTCCCTCAGCAGGTCGAGCCTCCCGAACCGGACCATCCGCCGCAGCTCCGGCTTCGCCCGCACGCGCCCGTCGGGCTGCGGGTCGAACCAGCGGGCCCGGCGCTCCGGGGTGACGTGCTGCAGGTCGGCGTCGGTGAACCATCCCTCCCTGGCGCGCGCCAGGATCGTCTCGTCGATGTCGGTTGCCACCAGCTCGTGCAGCAGCCGCGGCGCGGCCTCCTTCAGCAGGATCGCCAGCGTGTACGGCTCGGCGCCGTACGAGCAGCCGGCGCTCCAGACGCGCAGGCCCCTGCCCCGCGCCCCGGCGAGCAGCTCCGGCAGGAACCGGCGCTCCAGCTCCAGGAAGCGCTCCGGGTTGCGGAACAGCTCGGACACGTTGATCGTCATGTGGTCGAGGAACGCCGACCGGGCGGCGACGTCGCGCCTCAGCGCGGCCAGGTAGCCGTCCAGATCGTCGTGGCCGGCGCGGCGTGCGAACGACCGCAGGCGGCGCTCCATCTGGCCGGGCCGGTACTGGAACAGGTCGACCCCGCACAGCACCTTCACGCCGCCGCAGAAGCGCTCGTAGTCGGGGGTCAGGGCGGTGCTCACGACGCCATCCGCGCCGGCGCCGCCGCGCGCCGGGACGCCGCCTGGGCGATCGCGAGGGGCATCGCGTGCAGCGGCACCTCGGCGTCGTGGAGCCCCGCTTGCCTGACCGAGCGGGGCATCCCCCACACCACGCAGGTGCGCTCGTCCTCGATCAGCACCGTCCCGCCCGCCTCCTTCACGGCGCGGGCGCCGGCCAGCCCGTCGTCGCCCATGCCGGTGAGGACGACGAGCGTCACGCGGGCGCCGTAGTGGCGGACGGCCGAGGCGATCGTCACGTCGGCCCGGGGGCGCAGCGCGCCGACCGGGGGCGCCTGCGACGACCGGGTGCGGCCGCGCGACGCCACCTCCAGGTGGGAGCCGCCGGGCGCCAGCAGCGCCAGCCCGGGGCGGATGTCGTCCACCGCGCCCGCCTCGCGCACCTCGAGCCGCGACTCGGCGTCGAGCTGCGCCGCGAGGGCCTTCGTGAACCCGGCTGGCATGTGCTGCACGATCAGCACGCCGGCGCCGAGGGGCGACGGCAGGTGCGGCACCACCGCGTGGAGGGCGCGCGGGCCGCCGGTGGAGGTCGCGACGACCACCAGGTCGCCGCCGGCCGCCGCCGCGAGCGACGCCAGCCGGGAGCCCGGCACGGCGGGCGGCGCGGCGCCCCCCAGCGCGGACGGGCGCACGGCGGCCGCGGCCCGCACCTTCGCGACCAGCTCGTCGCGGGAGGAGCCCCAGCTCAGGGCCGAGAGCCGCAGCGCCGGCTTCTGGACCGCGTCGACCGCGCCCAGCGCCAGCGCGCGCGCCGTGGCGGCGGTCCCGGCACCCGTGAGGGTGGACACCATCACCACCGGCGTCGGCCGGGTGCGCATGAGCTCGGCCAGCCCCTCCAGGCCGTCGCGCCGCGGCATCTCGACGTCGAGGGTGATCACGTCCGGCCGCAGCGCCGCCGCCCGCTCCACCAGCTCGATGCCGTCGCGCGCCTCGCCGGCGACGGCCATGCCGCCGTCGGAGAGCATGTCCGACAGCACCCGCCGCAGCAGCGGCGAGTCGTCGCAGATCAGGACCCGGGGCGCGGCGGGCACGCGATGCCCGGCGGGGGTTACGACAGGGCCTTCTGGACGGCCTCGAGCACCCGGTCCGGCTGGAACGGCTTCACGATGAAGTCCCTCGCCCCCGCCTGGATCGACTCGATCACCATCGACTGCTGACCCATCGCCGAGCACATCACCACCCGCGCCGACGGATCA
>DASSBX010000030.1:0-2165 GCA_035698305.1 Miltoncostaeaceae bacterium
TATGGGATTCCCGAGCGAATCCCCCGCCGGGCAAGGACGCAGATCCGGCGCAATATCGGGAATATTGCGCCGGTCGAGGACGCCGTCCGGCGATGGGATGCAGCCGGGAATCACCACGCAATTTCTGGCGCGGGACACTAGTTGTTCGGGCCGATGGTGGGGATCGCGCCCCACAGGTCGATCGTGAAGCCCAGCATCGTGTTGAGCATCCACGGGCCGGCGACCACGATGACCACCACGGTGGCGAGCACCTTCGGGATGAAGGTGAGCGTCGGCTCCTGCAGCTGGGTGACGGCCTGGAAGATCGACACCAGCAGGCCCACCACCAGCGTGACGCCGAGGATCGGCATCGAGATCTGGAGCGTCACCCACATCGCCTTCGAGGCGATCTCCATGACCTGGCTCTGGTCCATCAGCTGACGAACCCGCGGACGAGGGACTCGGAGACCAGGTGCCAGCCGTCGACGAGCACGAACAGCAGGATCTTGAACGGCAGCGAGATGACGACGGGGGGCAGCATCACCATGCCCATGCTCATCACGGTCGACGCCACCACCATGTCGATCACCAGGAACGGCAGCAGGATCAGGAACCCGATCTCGAACGCCGTCTTCAACTCCGACAGCACGAACGCGGGGATGAGCACCCGGGTGGGCACGTCGGCGCGCGTCGCCGGACGGTCGCCCTTCGAGAGCTCGGTGAAGAGCGCCAGGTCCTTCTGGTCGACCTGCTTGAACATGAAGTCGCGGATCGGCTGCTCGGCCCGCTTCAGCGCCGTCTCCTCGTTGATCTTGTGGTCGAGGAGCGGCTGGAGGGCCTGGTCGTTGATCTGCGAGAACGTCGGGCCCATCACGAACAGGCTCAGGAACAGGGCGATGCCCACCAGCACCTGGTTCGGCGGCATCGACGGGGTGCCGAGCGCGTTGCGGACGAAGCCGAGCACGATGATGATCCGCGTGAAGCTGGTCATCATGATCAGGATCGACGGCGCCAGGCTGAGCACCGTGATGAGGGCCAGGATCTGCAGCGAGGTGGAGACCTCGCCGTCGGAGGAGTCGAGGTTCAGGTTGATGCCGGGCGGGGCGGCCGCGGCGATCGCGGGCCACGCCAGGCACAGCAGCGCCAGGAGCACCGGCGACAGCAGGAAGCCGCGGCGCAGCCACCTGCGCCGCCGCGTCCTGGCGGGCGGCGGCAGGGCGGCGACGATCCGCTCGCGCAGGGTCGGCAGCTGCGTGGGGAACTCGGCCGCCGGCAGCGGGTACAGGCGGCGCATCAGCGGCGGGCGGTCATCGCGCGCAGGCGATCGACGACCGACGCGTCGGCCGCCGCCGTCTGCGCACGTGTGCGGGCCGCCGCCCCCGGGTCGCCCCGGAACGCCTTGGGCTCGGGGCCGCCGGCGCCGGCCAGGGCGGCCGCGTCCTCCGCGCCGATGCGCGTGATCGGCGCGACCGAGTGGTCGGTGGAGCCGACCAGGACGAGCTCCTCCCCGACCTTCACCAGGTGCAGCGCCCGGTTGGGGCCGAGCGAGGTGGTCGCGAGGACGTCGATCAGGCCGGCCGGGTTGCGGTCGTCCATCGCGGGGTAGCGCGAGCGCTGGACCCGCTTCATCACGTACCAGACGCCGCCGATCAGGCCGACGACGATGCCGAGCCCGAGCATCAGGCGGATCAGGGTGCCGCCGGCGTCGCCGGAGACGGAGACGGGGCCGCTGGAGCCCTCCGGGATCGGCAGCTTCTCGTTGGGGTCGACGGGGACGCCCCCGGCGGACGCCGGGGCCTTCTTCGCGGCGGCCGCCGTCGTCGTGGCGGCGGTCGACGTCTGGGCCATCGCGGGGGCCGCTGCGAGCGCCAGCGCCAGCGCCACGAGGGCGAGCGCGGTCAGGCGCCCGACGGCGGTGCCGAGGCGGGCTGCGGGGCGCGTCCTGCGCCGGGTGTGAGGCGATCCGTGCCTGGTCGGGGTGAGGGTGACCATGGCGGGGGGCGCCGGCGTCGGCCGGCGCGTGTGGAGCGGTGGTTCCTTAGGCGAGGGCCTTCTGGACGGCCTCGAGCACCCGGTCCGGCTGGAACGGCTTCACGATGAAGTCCCTCGCCCCCGCCTGGATCGACTCGATCACCATCGACTGCTGACCCATCGCCGAGCACATCACCACCCGCGCCGACGGATCA
>DASSBX010000031.1:0-2038 GCA_035698305.1 Miltoncostaeaceae bacterium
GCTCGGCGCGACGAACGGCGGCAACGACGGTTCCGTGTTCGCCGAGTGGGGGGTGCCCGACGTCCCGCTCGGCTGGCCGCTCAGGTACTCGCACTCGCCGGCCGAGGTGGCGGACCTGCGTGACGTGGCGGCGCTCGCGGAACTGGTGCGCGTGGTGGCCGAGGGGTGGTGATGGGGAAACATTCGGGGGCGGGGTTGCGTCAGTCCTGTGTCCATCCAGGTGATGACAGCGTAGCTCCGCTCGGGTGGAGCCCATCGCACGGCACGCAGCCGGTTCTCAATCCCGTCGATGCTGCGCGTCCTCCCCCGAGCACCGGAGGCTCCCTGCCGACCCCCTCTACCTGGCTGGTCCTCGTCTCCCTGGCCGCGCTCGGCGCCCCACCCTCCGGCCGCATCCGCCGGGTCCCCGCCGATTACCGGACCATCCAGGAGGCGATCGACAGCGCCCGGCCGGGTGACACGGTGCTCGTGGCGCCCGGCCGCTACGTCGAGAACATCCGCTTCGGCGGCAAGGGGATCATGGTCGCGAGCGAGTATCTCCTCACGCACGACCCCGCGATCATCGCGCGCACCATCATCGACGGCAGTCGCCCGAGGCATCCCGACACTGCCAGCGTAGTCCTGCTGATCGATCAGGAAGACACGAGTGCGGTGCTGAGCGGCTTCACCCTCACCGGCGGCACCGGCACGGTCTGGACCGACGCGCGGCAGAAGGCGCGCTATCGCGAGGGCGGTGGCATCCTGTGCGAGCTGGGGTCGCCCGTCATCGAGCACAACATCATCGAGGGCAACGAGGCGACGCGGGTGGGCCCGGGTATCCTGAGCGCCGGCGGCGGCGGGATCCGCTGCGGGTACGCCGAGCCGATCATCCGCAACAATGTCATCCGCAATAACCGGGGCGAGTACGGCGCCGGCATCGTGCTCTACCACTCAGCGGCCTCCGTGCGCAACAACCTGATCAGCGGAAACACCGGCGGCGCCGGCTTCGGCGGGTCGGGGTTGTGGGTCGTCGGCGCCCTGAGCTACCGTCTGAGGAACGAGATCGAGCAGAACACCATCGTCGGGAACGTCTCGGCGCTGCCCGACTCCGCGCCCACGGAGCTCGCCGGGAAGGGGGGCGCCCTCACCGCGTACGCGCCGATCCTGTTCCGGAACAACATCGTGTGGGGCAACCGGCAGGAGGCCGGCGGGCAGATCGACCACTCGAAAAAGCGACTGCCCGAGCTCCGGGCCAATCTGGTGCAGGACGGGGCCGAGCCCGGCGCCAGTCTCCGCGCGGACCCGCGGTTCGCCGATACGATGCGCTACCACCTGGGCCCGGAGTCGCCGGCGATCGACGGTGGAGACCCGGAATCGCCGCCCGATCCGGCACCCGCCGGCCGGGTACGCGCGCCGGCGCTGGGGAAGCCGCGGGCGGATCTCGGCGCGTATGGCGGACCGGGGGCGGCGGTGCTGTTGCCGTGAAAGCGGCCGCCGCGGCGTAGCGGCGCGATTCCGACGGTCCTCATCCTGAGCCGTTCCGCAGGGTCCCTCGCTCCGGCGGGGACACGAGTGCAGCTTTCACCCTGACACCGCATCAACCGTCATGAAATAACCGAGGACCACCCCATGCTCGTCCACCTCCCCGCCATTGCCTTCGGGACCTTCGCGTCCCTCCTCGGCCCGCCAGCCGTCCGCCCGGCGCCGCCAAGAATCGTCGAGTACGTCATCCCCCGGCCCGGCAATTTCCCCCACGACCCGGCCGTCGCCGCCGACGGCAGCGTGTGGTACACTGACCAGCGCAACAGTTACATCGGGCGCCTCGACCCCGGGACCGGCAAGATCGTGGACTACCCGACGCCCACGCCGGCCTCGGGCCCTCACGGGATCACGGTCGCGCCGGACGGGCAGATCTGGTACACCGGCCAGGGCGCGGGCGTGCTCGGCCGGGTGGATCCTGGCAGCGGCCGCATCACCGAGTTTCCGCTCCCGGAGGCGACGCCCAACCCGCACACGCCGGTCTACCACCGGGGCCGAGTCTGGTACACCGACGCCAACA